>JAFGLT010000028.1 GCA_016927895.1 Candidatus Bathyarchaeota archaeon
AACTCTTCGCTTCGCGACCTGAAAATGGTTGCCGCGCTTTTGAAGGGCAAAAAAGTCAGCGACAAAGTCAGCCTCACCATCTCGTCTGGGTCACGGCAAGTTCTGGAGAACTTGGCTGCAAGCGGCGAGCTTGTGAATATTATACAGGCAGGTGCCAGAATACTTGAAAACGGGTGTGGTCCATGCATAGGGATTGGACAAGCTCCTCCAACAAACGCCGTCTCCATCAGAACCTTCAACCGCAACTTCAAAGGTCGTTCAGGAACGCAGAGCGCACAAATCTATTTAGCCAGTCCAGAGACGGCGGTTGCAGCGGCGCTCTACGGCGAGATAACCGACCCAAGAAAAATGGGCGAATGCCCCGAGATAACGTTGCCAGAGAAGGTCATTGTCGAAGACAGCATGTTCATCTTTCCAGATAAACCCTTCACGGGCGAGGTTAGGCGAGGTCCAAACATCAAGCCGTTGCCCAATTTCCCGCCGATTACAAGCAGGCTCACGGGCGAGGTCCTGTTAAAAACAGGCGATAACGTTTCAACAGACGATATTCTGCCGGGCGGATCACAAGTCATGTCGCTGCGAAGCAACATTCCTGAGATTAGCAAGCATGTGTTCCGTTATGTGGATTCGGGTTTTGCGGGTAGGGCTTTGGCTAAGGGCGGCGGGTTTATTGTTGGCGGCGAAAACTATGGTCAAGGCTCTTCTAGGGAGCATGCTGCGTTGGCGCCCAAGTACCTTGGTGTGAAAGCGGTTATCGCAAAATCATTCGCGAGGATACATCTTGCAAACCTTGTTAACTTCGGCATTATTCCGTTGACTTTCGCGGATAGAAAGGACTACATTGATGTTGGTCAAGGCGACTCGTTAGAGTTGTACGTGAAGGGTTTGAAGCGGAACCTTTGCATAAAGAACGTTACTAACGGCTTAGAATTCAGTGTTGAGCTTGACCTCAGCGACCGTGAAAAAGACTTGTTGAAAATAGGTGGAAAATTGGCTGCTATAAAAGCCAAACACGCGAAAAACTAGCTTTTAACATGTTGCAATAAATAATAGGCACAACTCAGTTCAGGTGGTTGCCAACTCGCGACTTTTTCGACTTAATAGTTCGCCGAAACTTGAGCTAAGAGGGAAGGCGGTATCGTTGATGCATGCTACTTCCATTCTCTGCACGTTGGGTACTTTTTTGACCTCGTTTACTAAGGTTCTGATGCTGTGCAGGTCTGTGACTGGAGCAATGGCTAGTATGTCGAAGGCTCCAATTATTTCTGTGACTACCATGATATTTCTTATTTTTTTAAGACCCGATATAGTCAAAGATCTATCGTGTTCTCCAGAGATATTTATCATCAAGAAAGCTTTACCCTGATATCCTAGTTTAGAAAGGTCTATTGATATGACGCTTTGAAAAATTATTCCTTTTTTCTTCATTTTTTCGTATCGCTTTCTAACAGTGAAAGGCGTGACGCCGTGCTTCTTTGCGATTGTCACAAAAGACATCTGCGCATCTTTGGATAACTCGCTTAGTATGAGGTAGTCAAGTTTGTCCATTTCTATCCCGTCCCTTTAGGTTGCAGGTTAATGTTGTCAAACAAAAAGTGCGGTTTGTTCGAAAATAGATTTACGACTATTGTTTTTATCTTGAACCTTCTCTTAACTGCGTACACTACTTTATCTAGTTCACTAATGTTCTCCGCGTAAACTAAGGCATACAAGTCATATTTTCCTATACTTGTTGCTGGTTCAACCAAATTAGTTTGTTCACCAATCAGCTTGAGTATTTCATCCTCATTTGCGTAATTGGCATCCAAATTTATTCCGATGTTTGCTATGATGGGAAGATTGAATAGCTCTACGCGAGGATAAAGTGTTGCTCCCGTTATCACTCCTAGCTTTTTTAATCTCTTTATCCTATTTAGCACAGAAACGGAGGTTATGTTACAGTCTTTGGCAATATCTTTCAGTCTTGTACGGGCGTCTTTTATTAGTAAACACAGAATTTTTTCGTCGATTTCGTCAATTTTTACTGGGCCACTCATCTCATCACTTGAAACCTATTTCTCTAGGATAAATAAATACGGTTTATCGTATTTATGTCGTGTGTGCCAGCGGCTTCGTGCCAACAAATTTATTTACCTAAATTAGTCGTAATACCTTAATTTAAAATAATTTTTATAAAAAAACAAACTTCATATTGATAAACGTTAAATATTCACAAAAAAAACCTATGGCTTAGAGGGCTCTGGACGAGTTAACGATCATTAATAATGATTGTCATCTCTTCTCCTATAGTTTTAGTCCAGAGCCCTAAAAACCTGCATGTCTGGACTCTGCTGGTTTTAAGACAAAGTTAGCGTTAAACGGAAACAGTCCCTTCTTGAAAGAGAAAACAGCAAACGTTGAAAGTGGCTTAATTGGTTGCTGTAAAAAATAAATACGCGAAAAAATTGGTTGAACGTGAATGTTTATTACTACTGAAATCCATGTTTAGGTATGGTTCTAAAGGATATTTTATCTAAAGAAAAGAAAGCCGCTTTCATGTTGGGCAACGAGGCAATCGTCAGGGGCGCTTTGGAGGCTGATGTGAAGGTTGTGGCGTTCTATCCAGGTGCGCCTACCTCAGAGGTTTTGGACACTTTTTCAGATGCACTGAGCAACTTTGATTACCAAATGGAAATCACTACAAACGAGAAGGTTGCGCTTGAAGTTTGTGCTGGAGCAGCTTTTGCGGGAGTCAGAAGCCTCACCGCCATGAAAAGCGTTGGGACAAACGTTGCTTCGGACACGCTGTTTGTTCTAGGCTACACAGGCGTCAAAGGCGGTTTGGTAATTGTCATGGCGGATGACCCTCACGCGCATTCGTCTCAGTCAGAGCAGGACGGCAGGTTCTTCGGGCCTAACGCGTATATACCCATGCTTGAGCCGTCTTCGCCGCAGGAAGCGAAAGACATGGTGAAAAAAGCGTTCGAAATCTCCGAAAGGCATAGAGTGCCCGTGATTATCCGCACTGTAACAAGGGTTAACCATCAAAGCGGAATCGTTCAGATAGGCGAATTGAACCGCGGCGAATTCAAGAAGGTCAAATGGAAAGAACTTAACGAGGAATACACTACGCTGGGGGAGGTGGCACGGCGAAAGAAGCTTAAAATGCTTGAGCGCACGGCTAAGCTGGCTGAAGAGTTCGACCAGTCAGAATTTAACTTCACCAAGCAAGCTGACTCAGATGTTGGCATCGTAACTTCCTCCGTTTCGTACTTGCATGTGTTGGAGGCTTTGAGGATGCTGAAACTTCAAAACAAGGTTAACTTGCTGAAGCTTGGCACCACGTACCCGCTTCCGAAGAACACGATTAAAAACTTCATTAAAAACTTGAAAAAAGTCGTTGTTGTGGAAGAGCTTTCTCCGTACTTGGAGAAGGAACTATGCGGCATCGCTAAGGAAGCTAATCCTGACTTGGCAATTTTCGGGAAAAAAACTGGTGACTTCTCTGAGGCGTGGGAGTATAACCCAAACGTTGCCGCCAAGGGCATTGCTTCTGCTCTGGGCTTAGAGTACACTGTCACCGAGGCTATGGTTGAGGAAGCTAAGAAGTTCAAGGAGACTATTCCAGCCCGGTACCCGACGTTCTGCGCTGGATGCCCTCACAGAGGCACGTTCGTGGCGCTTAACCAAGCGTTGAAGATTCAGGTGGCTAAGGGTCAAGAGCATTATTTCTCGAATGACATAGGTTGCTACTCCATGTGGATTTATCCGCCCATATCGCGTGGTGACAGCTCACTCTGCATGGGTGCCTCGGTAGGCGTAGCAAATGGCTTGTCACACGTTATTGAGGAGCGAGCGGTGGCGGTGGTTGGCGACTCAACGTTCTTCCACGCGGCTATACCTGCGCTTGTCAACGCCGTTCACAACGGCAACAAATTCACTATGCTGATTTTAGACAATTCCGTGACGGCTATGACTGGGCAACAGTATAACCCGTCAACCGAGTTCACAGCAGGCGGGCGGCAAGGCAAAAAGATATCAATAGAAGGCATCTGCAAAGCTATAGGCGTTGAGTTCGTGGAGGTAGTTGATTCGTACGATGTTAAAGGCAACGTGGAAGTGTTTAGGAAGGCGCTTGATTACGACGGGCTTGCCGTGGTAGTTTGCCGGAGAGAATGTGCACTTTACGGCGACAGGAACAAGAGGCGGAGAGGCGAGAAGATTGTTCCGTTCTATGTGGATAAAGACGTGTGCAAGAGACCCTACGTGTGCCTGAGAACGTTTTACTGCCCCGCGTACGAGTTGGATGAGGACCGTCAACCGCGGATATCGCCTGAGCTTTGCGACGGCTGTTCCGTCTGCTCCCGACTATGTCCAATTCAGTCAGTGAAGCGAACAGAGGTGAAAGCATGAGCCTGAACATATTCATCTGCGGCGTCGGCGGACAAGGACTCGTACTCCTCACAACCGTAATAGGAAACGCCTGCGCAAAGAGCGGTATCAAAGTAGTAACTGGCGAAATGTACGGATTAAGCCAGAGAAGCGGCGCCGTCTCCGTCCATCTGAGGATAGGTAAAGACGCGTTTTCCCCGTTGATTCCGTATGGCGAAGCGGATATTCTGCTATCCCTTGAGGCGATTGAAACGTTGCGTTACTTGGAGTACCTGAAGAAAGACGGCATAGTGCTTATGAACAAGCGTATTATGCATCCGCCAATTGAAACCTCCAAACTCATAACAGAGAAAGATTCAAAATACGTGACTGTCGAGGACATTGTTTACAAGCTGAAAGAGTGGACGCAGAACATAGCAGTTGTTGACGCTTTAACGCTTGCGAAAGAAAGCGGGAACGCGCGAACAGAGAACACGGTGTTCTTGGGTTGTCTGTCAGCTCTTGACGCCTTCAAAGTAAAAGAGAAAGATATCCGAGAAAGCATCTCAGAAGCAGTGCCGAAAAAGACCATAGAACAGAACCTTAAAGCGTTTGACCTAGGCAAACAAAGCGCCCACGGTTCCCTATGCACTCTTGTCCCCTGCAGACCACTGCCGTAATTCTTCGAACACACGTTTTTCAGCCTGAGAGTAACTCTTAAAATTCAAGCTGTCACTTACTTAGCTTTGAAGCAGGAAGGATTCGTTAATGAGCTATGGGTCTCAGGGTAGTTCAAGGGGTTCACGTCGAGGCGGTGGTCGGGGGCGTGGGAAAGTTCATAGTGAAAGGAAGCATAAAGGTCAGAAGCATCGGTCTGGCGGCAAATACTTGATGGAAACAAGTGAGGCTCCAGATTTCGAGGAGGTTGTGGAGAAAACTCTCAGCAGACTGGGCAACCTTGGGGATCAGATTTTTGCGTGTTCACCGTTCAGTCAGTATTATGACGATTGGCTACTGAGCCTCAAGAGCGTTCTCTCCGAGTTTGAATCCAATCCCGCCGTACCTGTGGATGAAGAGTTCGTGAAGGCGTGTTCACAAGTACTCGGTGACGTTGAGCTTAAACTCTCCGAGAGGCGAAGCGAAGAGGATGTCATCGAAGAGACTACACGAAAGCTCGCCGAACATAAAACTCTTCTCGTTCAGGCTGACACGGAATACTCCTATGGGACTCAGGAGCTGGCGTCGGAAAGGAAAAGTGACATCAAACGCTTAAACCGCGCTATTCGTGACTTTGAAGAAGAACTTGAAGAGGTTAATCAAACACAAATAAGCGTTTTCAGTCCCCTTGCGAGAAGGTCAAAGTCGCGTAAAAAAGCTGAGTTAACTCGGAAACTGGATGCTGCTAAAGGTGAACTTGAATCAATAATTAAGGAGTTAGAGGCCGAACAGGAAAAACTCCGTGTCGCGTATGAGGAAAAGAAGCAAGCATTAATCGAGGAAGTACACAGTTTAGAGACGAAGGTTCGTGGTTCAGAGGCTGACGGCTCCGTAGAGGATCGGCGGGTCACATGTGAAAAACTGGTGAAGGCCGTCCAAGCGCTTATGCAACGGAAGACACTTCAATAACTATACTGTTTTAACTTTAGCTTGAGGGAAACGAATTGAAGATTCTGATATGTGGGAAAGGCGGTAGCGGCAAAAGTACTATCGCTTCTCTATTAGCAAAGGACTTGGAGACCCAAGGGTACAGAATTCTAGTTGTAGACACAGATGAGTCTAACTACGGTCTCAGCGCCCAGCTGGGATTGGAAAAGCCGAAAGAGCTTATGGACCAGCTTGGCGGAAAGAAGACTGTGGTGGATAAAATGTGGGCGGGTCGCTCCGCTGGAGAAAAAGCACCAATATTCAGTGAATCATGGGGGATAGACGAGATACCCAGCGAATGTGTTTCAAAGAAAGACAATTTGTATCTCCTGCAGATTGGGAAGGTGAAACACTTCGGGGAAGGATGCGCTTGTCCCATGGGCGGGCTTTCCAAAGACTTCTTAACCCGTCTCAAGCTGGACCCAAAGGATATTGCTGTAATCGACACCGAAGCTGGCGTGGAACACCTAGGCAGAGGAATAGCAAGCAGCGTCGATGTCCTCTTGCTTGTCCTTGATCCATCCTACGAATCCATCCGATTATCCGAAAAAATATCTGCCATGGCAAAAGAAGCCAACAAGTCGGTGCATTTTGTCCTCAACAAAATGGACAAAACAACCGCCGACAAAATATCGAATAAGATAGGCAAAGAAAGAGTTGTTAGCTTCATACCCTTCAGCCAAACTATTCAGGACAAGGGTCTAAGCGGCGAGGAACTGGACACGCAGGTGACTGATATCGCCGAACTCACAAGTTATGTACTCCGCACTCAGCAAGAGCTTAACTGATGCTTAAGAAACCATCATCCGTCGTAGCTGTAAGAATATTATAGCTGTCATTTCATGCTTCTCATTTTGTTTAGGCAATTCTTTTATTGCGTCTTTCCGCTCTTGCTTATTGGGGTTTAACAGTGTCAAGTCTTGTTTCTAAGTGCGGCATAGATTGTGGTGCGTGCCCGTGGGGGCCTCACCCGCGTAAGGGCATGTCTGCTAAGGATTTCGAGCAGTACCGACAGAAAGCTAAAAGAATTCTTGGGTACATGCCGATTAAGACGCCGTGCTTGACATGTCAAATTTCAGACGTAGAAATCCCCAAAGAATCAAAGTTACCTAACAAAAAATGCTTGATACGCAGATGTGTGGATAAAGCTGGAGTGGCAAACTGTTCTTACTGCACTCGTTTTCCATGCGACACGCTAAAAGCAACCGCAGCTGCTTGGAATCGGGAGAACATCGAGGCGAGGCTTGGAACGCCGATTACTGAAGAAGAGTACCGCTCTTTTGTTGAGCCTTTCGAGGGAATACAACGCTTAAATGCTATTCGCGCTTCACTGAAGCCAGAAGAGATTGTGGAACCTGCAAAAGCTCCAGCCCCTGAGACAAGAATCGTTGGTTTTCCAAAGAATCTGCCCTTCTCAAAGAAAGAAATAGAATCTTTCGAAGCTGTTCACACTCTGCTATTGAACTTGGCGTGTTCTTCGTTGGGACTGGGGGACACTGACACGTTTGCTCAACAACACAAGCTTGAAAGCCTAAGAGCGCATGTTTTGAGGTTTCTTTGGATACTCGGTAATTACGGCAGGTTCGAAGACGCGAAGACCTCTGGGCTTGTTGTTGACGCTGAAACCTATATTGATAACCGAGGCAGCGAGAAGACGCTGGCGATTTGGTTTTTTGTTGAAGATACTGTTTTCAATGTTTTATCCGAGTTTGGGGTTTGTTGCGAACTTGTTGCTTTAAAGGGAGCAAAGACTGAAGACTTAACGACAGGCACAGGTTATCTTCGGAAAAAAGGTTGGGTCCTGCGGATGTGGTTTGAGGAAAAAGTTGGCGGCACAGCTGCTCTTAAGTCATTGCAAACTTTCGCCCAGCGATTAGCCGAAAAATACGGTTCAAAAGCGTTCCAACGCTTCCGAGGCGCAGACATGCAGATTTTACTCGAAAAATGAATCCGAGACCGCGCAAAATTTTTTAACGTAAAGTGTTTCTCTACTGTAAAATAACTGGTGGGTTATAGGACTTGGCTGCTGCAGCATGTGAAGAAAAGAAAATTCCGAGCTTTCGTTATTCACTTTCCAAAACAGTTGCATATATTGTAATACTTGCCATAGTATTAGTTTTGGTAAACTTTCTTTTCGGTTGGGCTTCAGTTGACGACATGCCAGTGTTCCTTCAACAGTACAGCGGCATTTTGTTGGCGGTCAATCCCTACCTTCAATACATTCAGGCAGGGTTAATTTTCGTTTTCGGCTACCTTGCCGTTAACGCCGCAAGCGGCGTGGTCTACACGTATTTTAGACAGGCAACTGAGCATGCCACAGCAGCAACTTTACGGACAATAACCCGAATTGCAGGCATCGCTGTTTTGCTGGCATTAATGACCTCCATATTTAACGTTGACCCAGCCGCAGCCTTGACGGTGGGTTCCTTCGGAGGTTTGGTTGTTGGTTTCGCCACCCAAACCATCTTCACCCATGTTGTTGCAGGTGTCTTTCTTTTAATCTCTCGCCCCTTCACCTATGGTGACATGATAACAGTCGCGGGTCAAACTGGTACGGTGAAAGAGATTAAATTGATGCACGTTGTCTTGGAGACTGAAGATAGCACAAAGGATATTCTTATCCCGAGCGGCAGTATAGTAACCCAGATAATCCAAAAGAGACTGCCGAAAGCCATCTTGAAACCCGCAAGAACCCTGCTTATCCTTGAGGCTCCAGTAGCCAACGCTAAGAAGGGTAACATCGTGACGTTTGCGGGAAAACTTTTTGAGGAAGGCGGAAAACCTCTTTCGGGCAAAACTGTAGGAATATACGATGTGGACATAGGTAGAGACGACCTCTTGGTTTCAGGCGTCACCCAAACAGATGGAAGGTTCACTATAGAATGGAAAGCCAAAAAGACCGACGCTTTCGATAACTCTGCTGAAATCCACGCGAAATTTGAGGGTGACGAAGACCACAGACGCAGTGTCAGCAAACAATACATCATAACGATTGAAACTAATTGAAAGTCAGAGACTTAGCTGGCGTGCCCTCAAAGGTGTTCTAGCCGCCTTGGTTTTACAGGCAGATTTGGAACGAATTTTGTAAGCGCGTGCTCATTAAAGTTAATTGACAAAAACCAGTTCTATAGACAGTAATGTGGTGGGACAAAGAACTCTGTTGACTTCTATCAGACAGGTTTTTACCATCCGCCTGTGGAGCCGCCTCCACCTGAGCGTCCGCCTCTGCCGCGTCCTCCTCCTCGTCTGAATATGGGAACGCCTACTGAGAAGCCGAACAGAATCATCAGTGCTATGACGCCGTAAAGGAACCAATCAGTTTCCCAGAACGGAACCTCTTCTTCTGTTGAAGTGTATTGTTCGTAATAGTATGTTCCACGAACTTCGGCGGTTTGGTTTGTGACTGGTATTTGCTGTCCGAGAGCAACAACTGTGTCGTAAAGTCCTTCTCCATAATTACCTTGGCTCAGTTGCGGAACCAAATAGTCTTGGGCTATGCGGTTTGTTTCTATGTCAGTTATGTCGCCTTCCAAGTCGTAGCCTACTTCGATTCTCCACTGCTGCTCTTCTATCGCAATAAGAATGAGCACCCCGTTGTCTTTTCCCTCTTTTCCTATCCCCACAACTGTGGGCCCATCATAAGTTTCTAAAGGCAACTCATTGAAAATGTAGACTCCAAGCTGCACTATATCCGATATCTCGTTGCCATCCTTATCTGTTACTTCATGCCCGGTAAGTGACTGGAGAACAACCACAACTATCTCCGCTGTTGTCTCCTGATCTACTTGGAGCGCCCGATACTCAATTTCCTCTGCCCACTCCAGGGGAATCAAGTAGCCTTGAGCGGGAATAACCAGCATGGGAAAAAGCGTGAAAACAAAAATTATGGCGCATATTTTTCCTTGTATGCTACGCATTACCAGTTGCCTCTAATCGGCGTTACCCTGGAACTTGTGGAGGGTCTTCTGCGCCAACTTTCGCTTCGAAGTATGCTTTGCTTTCAAATCCCCATCCTGAAGCCCAGAAGGTGCCTGGGAACGCTTTAATGGCTACATTATAGTCGCGTACGGCTTCGTTGTACCTCATGCGTTCAGTTGAAATTCTGTTTTCAGTACCCTCCAACTCTACCATCATGTCCTCAACGATTTGAGATGCTTCCAGCTCAGGATAATCCTCGAAAACCACAATCATACTTGAAAGGCTAGATTCCAACTCGCCTGTCGCGTTGTTAATGGAGTCAACATCACCAGTTTGGCTCGCCGCAGCCCACTGGCTTCTAAGACTCGTTATTTCCTCCAACACAGAGCCTTCGTACTCAATATAGAGTTTAGCCGAGTTCACCACGTTAGGAATAAGGTCGTATCTTCTTTGAAGCTCCTGCTCAACCTGAGCCCATTGCGCGTCCGCCGAGGCTTCAAGAGAAACTATAGTGTTGTAGGTGCCAAAGTAAAGCGCCGCAAAGATGCCGCCAACTATCAGAGCAATAACAACAATGACTATCAGTAACAAAAATTTTCTATTCAATAAGTCTTCACCCTCTCTTCACTCCTTAACAAATGCCTTTAATATATTTTTTACTTAAAACTGGCTGGCTTCGTGGCTTGCATGAATCGTTTTCAGATTAACGGGGAATAAGCGGCAAGCATCAATGCAACATCGTCAGAAAAAACACATGCTAATAATCTTGTCAAGAAACCTTGACTAAGTTTGAGCGGTTTGGTCAAGAAACCTTGATAAAAACGCTTTTTACCGCAAAAAAGCAGAGCAATAAGCAGGGATTAGCCTTGAAAAAGAAAGAACTGTTAAACCCGGAGGCGCGGCAATCGTGAAGAGCGCCGTTGCATTGCTGCTTGTTCTCGTTTTATCAACAGCGCCAGTTGTAATCGTTGTGAAAACTGTTTACGCGTCATCCGAAATGTGGAGCCAAACATACGGAAGCCCAGACAACGATTTTGCTTGTTCGTTGGTTGCGACATCTGATGGAGGATACGCAATAGCGGGCACTATAGGCAAGACGTTTGATGATCTCCTCAGCGGCGATTATTGGCTAATTAAACTCGATTCAGATGGCAATGAGGAATGGAATCAAACTTACGACGGAACCGGCAAAGATTCAGGGTGCTTTGTTGTTCAGACGACTGATGGAGGTTACGCAATATCTGGATATAGCAGTTCTACTTCTTTACCGGACACAGGTGATTTTTGGTTGGTTAAGACTGATTCGGATGGTAATGAGCAGTGGAATAAAACGTATGGCG
>JAFGLT010000029.1 GCA_016927895.1 Candidatus Bathyarchaeota archaeon
ATAACTTCCTGTATTAACATTGTAGATTATTTGCCTCTGAATTAGCGTGCCTTAATAGGTGAAAAATCTATTATTTAACCAAATTGGAGAGTTCTAGAATAAATAAGGGAATTATTTTCGTTTGCTGAATAGCTTGACACCCTCCATGTCACATACGTAGCTAAAGCCAGACTCGATAAGTTTCCTTGCTTCGTCAACTGTTTTAGCGGTTGCTGAATGGTATTCTTCGCTGCTGAAGTCGCATAGGTGCGTGTAGATTTCAGTGTTCTTTATGCTGCGGTGACCGAGAACGTGTTTAACCCATACTAGGTTTTTAGTCTTCGCGTATTCCATTGTAGCTTTCCAGTGTCGAAAGCTGTGCAGGTGTATCCGTTTTAAACGTGGGTTCTGCAGTCTCTTTGCGACTTGTCGCCTAAGATTACAGAACACTCTCCTAGCTACCGCAGGGTTAGGGTTGAATATGTACGGATCATATTTTTTGGGTAAAGCGTTTATCATTGCTATTGTTTTGGCTTCTACTTTCAGTGTTCTTGAGTTGCTGTTTTTTTCAGGGGTGTTTATGCTTACCGTTTTTTTCTCTGTGTCTATGTCGGTCCACTTCAGCTTTGCTATTTCCCCTGAACGTGCGCCTGTGTCCTTTGCTGCCTGCAGAAAAGCTGCGGTTGTTTTCCCTGCTGCTGATATGAAAACGTCCAGTTCTGACTCTAAAGGCACAAACGGCTGTTTCGGCGTGTAATTGGTTTTCACAGGGTCCCATGCTATTCTAAAGACTTTCGCGTAGCTGGTGTAAGCTGAGACTAAACGGTGTTTCTTGCAAGCGGTTATTTTCTCAGTAGCTAAAACTGTTTCTACACTATCAGGATTATTCAGTTCTACACCTAACTGTAGAAGCTGGTTCAGCAGGTACATACGCCCTTTTATTGTTCTGTCGTTTAATCCGCGTTTCTTCAGTTTCCATGCGTACTCTACGAGCTGGCCTTTCTCTCCCGCAACAGTCTTTAATTCTGTTGCAGAGTCCAATTTTTTCGCCTCTAAGATAGCGCATAATTGGCTGATTCCCCTATTTGTCTCGGATAAGTTATAAGATTTTTCGCTGAACCTATGACCGCATTTTTTACAGATGAAACGCTGAACAGGTGTGTCATCAGCTAAGTAACGGAAGCCTGCTTTGTCAATTTGGGAGCTGCCACATTCAGGACAAATCATTTTCTCAGCTACCTTTTTTACTGTAAACCCGCGATCCAACAATGTGACCGCATTTGCTACATTTTGTTGGATTTTCTACGCGGGGAACCCATGTATGACCGCATTTTGCGCAGGTGATTTTTGGTAATTCCATTTTTGCTTTCGCTTCTTACGTCACTTTATACGGTAGTTTTATATTCTGGTCAATTTAATAAACTGGTAGGGAAGGAAACCAGTAGGTTAGAGAAATGGCGACAATAACCGCAAACCGCCTAAAAGAAGAATTTGACGAAAAGTGCATAGACATTATACTTTACATGTTAGCTAGAAATGTCTTTGAATCCGACAAGCTACGTTATAATCAACTATTCCGAGAAATCAACCGACTTTTTAAAATGTCAAAACCAACATTCAACGAACACATCAAGCATCTAATAGATAAAAAAATAGTAACTCGGAAAAAAACCGAAAAACAAGTAGTTTTTCTCTATCTGAATGTCAATAACCTTATGGTAAAGACTGCAAAAAACCTAAAAGAAGAAATGAGAAGCGATGCGGGAATCCTTCAAGCTATGGCTCAACCCAGTTTTTGGAGTGATGTTCCAGTGTTCATGGCTTATTATTTTGCTTTATGTGAATTGCAGCGAGTTAAGTATACCATTAAATACTATCGAGAGCCGAGTAAAGCGAAAGAGAATTTATTAGCTGCTGCTTACCAAGCTAAGATTATTGATAGGCTAATGCTTGATTTACTTTTGCCTATAGATAACGCTAAATCTGTGACTGAGAAGGAGAGAGTAGTACAACAAATTATTACTTCACTTGATAACGCAATTGAAGAAACAAAATCAATTATGTTAGAATTTTCTAAGAGAAACGAAAAAAGAAAAACTCACACATAAATCAATAATGGCTAAAGGGAGGCTAAAATTGATGATGATAAGCTATATTTTATTAATTAATAAGTATACATCAAATAAGCAAACCCTTGTCTCTAATTTAGAGGTGGATTAGTGTTCGAGATATTGCGCGACCCCCTATGGCAATTCGTTGGGGTCGTTGTGGCACTTGGAGCAATCGCTATTTCAATAATCCTCTATATGAAATCACGTAGCCGTAAATCTCTTGCATACTCAATTGTCTCTATAACGCGTTTGCTCAGCGTCAAAACCGAAATTAAGAAAGACTTGCAGATGTTTTATAAAGGAAAACCAATCGAGCAGGTTCATTTAGTGCTCGTTAAGATTGTTAATAATGGGAATTTGCCTGTAACGGCAAATGATTTTGAACGACCATTCAGTCTACAATTCAAGAAGAATGCCCAAATACTTAATGCCGAGGTCGCAAACCCAAATCCAAGTAGCTTACAACCTTCAATTAAGGTTGAAGAGCAAAAAATCATACTTGACCCAATTCTTCTTAATAGCAGTGATTCGGTAACTTTGAAGATGCTCGTTAGTAAACTTACGTGTGATTTTGATGTTGATGCGAGAGTAGTGGGTGTCAGAGAAATAAGAGAAATAGGCGGAACTTCTTTTCGGTCTTGGGTATTCATCGGATTAGCTTCCTTTAGTGGTCTATTTGGTTATCTTATCGGCAGTATTGGGAAAGACCACTTCTTTCTGACACTATTGATTACAGTGATATCGGGCGTCATATTAACGCTAGTTGCATTTCTAACCAAGCAGAAAAAGACAATTGATGCTTATATGTAAAACAATATGTCACGAGACAGATAATCGTTTTCTGCGCAACTCTACCTTTCTCTACAACCAACTTAGCGCGCGCCTTCTCATATTTCTGGGAGACCCAAAAAAACCAAACGCTTAAAACTTAAAAAAGATTCCCTAATTTTGAGCCCGCGTTTTCAGCCAAATCTGTTATAAAACAGGTATAGTTGGTATCATCTGCTTTTGCTTTAATCCATAAAGTGTAATCTGCGTTTTGATTGTCATAGACGTGAACCGTTGGAGCCTCTTTTAAGCTTTCAACTTGAAATGATGACAGATCTCGAAGCAAATCCATAGTTGCCTTCCAGTGTCAAAAACTGTGGAGGTGAACTCTTTTTAAACGCGTGTTTGCTTTTTTGATTAAACTTTAAGTTAGCTTTCGCAAGTACCACTTGTTACAAGCGTTTAAAACATTCACGTGGCAACAATGCAAGCATAACTAAATAGGAGAAAAAGAAAATGGCTAATTTGAAACGAAAGGCTACGACTATAATCATTTCAGTTTTTCTAATGTCGGCTATTGCGATTTCACTTGTTGCTTTACCCGTTAATGGCCAAACATACACTAATACGTACACAACCTATGCGTATATTGGTGCTACGCCTAATCCAGTTGGTGTCGGTCAAGAAGTCTTGTTGCACGCGGGCATTACACAGCAACTCGGTTCTGCTGATATGGGATACACGGGTATCACCATAACTGTTATAACGCCCAGCGGTGACGAAGATACGCTAGAAGTTGAAAAGACTGACTCAACTGGCGGAACAGGATACATATATGTACCTGACGAAGTGGGTACATACACGCTCCAAACTCACTTTCCGGAACAAGAGTATGAGTACAGCTGGTGGATGTGGACTTATCACAATACGTATTATGCCAGCGAAAGTGAAGAATTGGAACTAATTGTACAAGAAGATCCTATCGAGTACTATCCTGATCAGCCGCTTCCAAGTGAATACTGGACTCGCCCAATTGACTCACAGCTTAGATCATGGACTGCCGTTTCAGGAAATTGGTTATACATTGACTCCAACAGGCTAACTGAAGGCAATGATTACGCACCAGACTCTGCTCATATACTGTGGTCAACACCTATGCTTGTTGACGGAGGCCTCGCAGGAGGCACGCTTGACGACGCCACATTCTACACTGGAGACGCATACGAAGGCAAATGGGGAAGCTCAACGATCATCGCTGGAAAGCTTTACTACGCTGACAATCCATCACAAAGTGGTCTGTCGAAAGTATGGCACTGTGTAGATTTACACACCGGCGAAGAGCTATGGGCAAAGACCTTACTAGACAACCAAACTATATCTTTTGGTCAAATATTCCAGTGGGAATCATACAACGGCTACGGTTCTTGGGCATACTTGTGGGTAGGCGCAGGCAGCAGTGCTTACGGAAGCTCAGCTTCTTCAACTTGGACTGCGTTTGACGCTTACACTGGGGACTGGCGATGCACAATAACTGGCGTACCTACAGGCACCATCATGCATGATGATTCAAACGGCAACATCTACGTACTGAAAATTGACTCAACAAACGGGTGGATGGCTCTCTGGAACTGGAGTGCTCTCTTCTCAATGGAAGGCAGCTTCGGCAGTGCAATCAGCGGCAAAACGGTGAACGCGTCAGCGAACACTGCAGCAGCTAACCGCGCATGGGCTTGGAACGTTACGATAGAAACAGGCTTAACTGGAAGCGTCCAAGCGGCTTTTCTCGGTGACAAAGTAATCGGAGCAGACAGCAACGACTTCGGCGGCAGTAGCACTGTTAACTTCTGGGCCTTAAGCCTAGAAGAGGACAATGAAGGTGACCTACTATACGATAGTTCTTACACGGCATCTGACGAAAACGTAAGCTTACTGTGGTCAACTGCAAGTCAAGAAGACGAAGTCTTCGTGCTGTCTACAAAAGAAACCCGCAAACACTACGGATTCGATAGCGCCACAGGCGAATTACTTTTCACAACTGACTCAGAAACATACTTACAAATGTGGTATGGCTACACGTACATAAACCTCGGTGTTAACATTGCTTACGGCAACCTTTACTCAGCTGCCTACGGCGGAATAGTGTACTGCTATGACGCTCAAGACGGCGAACTCTTGTGGACATACGAAGCAGAAGACCCTTATACTGAAATCCAATGGAGCAACTACTGGCCTCTCTGCATTCAATTCTTTGCAGACGGAAAAGTGTACTTAGGACACCATGAACACTCAGTGACTACTCCAAGCTACCGTGGCGCACCCTACTTCGCTCTCAACGCAACAACCGGAGAAGTAGTGTGGCGGGCAGACGGCTTGTTCAAGCAAACCGTTTGGGGTGGCATGTCAATTATCGGCGACAGTATCATTGCAACCATGGATACATATGACCTGAAAGTATACGCCATCGGTAAAGGTCCAAGCGCTACTACTGCTAGTGCGCCGGACATTGGCGTTGCTTTAGGGTCGTCTGTGGTGATATCTGGTACTGTTATGGATGTGTCTCCGGGCACGACTAGTACTGATTTGACTTTGCGCTTCCCGAATGGTGTTCCCGCTGTCTCTGACGAAAGCATGAGCGACTGGATGCTATACGTGTATAAACAGTTTGAGCGCCCAGACAACGCAACTGGCGTTGAAGTTGTCATATATGTGCTTGACGCGAACGGCAACTATTACGAAATCGGCAGAACAAACAGCAGTTCCAACGGCTACTACAGTCTCACATACACACCTACAATTCCAGGTATCTTCAATGTTTACGTTACCTTCGAAGGCTCCGACAGTTACTACAGTTCAAGCGCTGAAACCTCATTCGTTGTAGAAGAAGCACCAGAAGCAACAGCAGCACCGACGCCGACGCCCGCGCCTATGACTGACACGTACGTGCTAGGCTTAGGTATAGGTTCAATAATCGCAATCGTAGCAGTCGGTCTGTTAATAATCCTGATGCTCAGAAAGAGGTAAACGCAGCAGCATTAGCGAAACCAAGTTTTCCCCTTCTTTTTTCGGGGTAAAAATTTCATTGGTTCAATGGGAAGTGGGCTGAGAGGGCTCCGGATGTAATGAGTGATAATCACATAGTCTTTGATCTTCATTCTTTTCTCCCTTAAGTCTGTCCTCCAGGTTCCAGCAAACCACTTTGGCCCCTACACGCTTAAAACGACTGAACCATTATGTAGAGACCTTGTTGTGTCTTCACTTCAGGGTCATTTGCCACTCGCAGTACGCGTCTCCATCGGTAACGCATTTGGTTTTCTGGATTTTTGGAGTTTTACCGATTATTTGTTCATACATACCGGATACAAAACCTTCTATGCAGCTGCGGTACATTGCTTTTTCTGACTCGATTTCAGCGAAGAAGTTGTTCCATATTCTGAATGTTACTTCAGATTTTTCAGGGTTGAATTCTACAATTTCTATTTTTCCCAAGCCTGCCTCGGTGTACCTTTGGCTGATTGTTTTCAGGAAAAGTTGTTTGTCGCCTGTTCTTATGTCCACTGCTTCCTCAGCGAAGCGTTTGCCTGCTGCTTTTCCCGCCTCAAAAATAATCAGTTTGGCGCCTGATTGAAAGATTTCGGAAAGTCTTGTGCAGATTTCTGCGACTCTGGCTTGAGTGATTATCAAGCATCTTTCGCCTGTTACTTTGTCTCTGATTACTCCTGTTTCTGAGTCAAACTCGAAATGCATATTCAATCACACGGTCTGGCTTCATATCACCTATATTATACTATTTATGTTTTTAAGAAATGTCTGGTTTTATCTGCTTGAGTTTCAACCACGAGTGTGCTAAGCAAAGTTTCATAAGTGGGTTTGTTACCCTTTCAAGAGACGAGGTATTACACTTGGTTGTTGCAGGGAAAATATTCAGGTTTGCGCAACAGTTGCCTTTGGCTGATGTCGCCGCAAAACTTGACGGTTACCACATAGAGGAAGCTTACGAAGAGGGCGACTACAACTTCACGCTGATAACCGAAGTAGCTGCGCTTTTGCCCAAAGAGAACATGCTCAACGGGTTTTATTCACATGATTACGTTATGCACGTGTTTCACAGGGGCAAAACTGTTCCTTTACCGCGTACAGTGGAGGCTCTTTTCAGCTTCGCTCAGGCAGAAGACACAACTTTTCTGGCGATTGTGGAGAAAAAACGCGTTGCGAACTTCATGGCTAACAAGCTCAGCGAGATTCTTTTCGACAAGGTAGGCAGCATAGTTGAAGCTAGGATTCCGCCTGAAACCTTGCGGGATTTCCACCTGAAAAACCCTGAAGACACAAAAATAACCTTCTTTGACAACGTAGACATACCCAACGTGAACAAACTATCACTTTACGGTCCTGACCTGATAAACGCGCAACTCTTCGAGGACTACACTAAACACGGAGATTTATGGTACGTTGTTGCGCGGTCAAAGGAAACAGGCTTCGTAGTAGGCGTCACCAGAGACGCTTCAGTAACCATATTCAACTCGGCAGATAAAAACAAGTACCTCGAATACGTTAACAAGGAAATATATCCCATAATTTTGGAATCTATTTAGTAATTTTTTAATTGCGTTTTCTCACGAGTAGGAAAACAGCAAACAAAATGCGGAGATACAGCTTAAGCTTTTTGAAATAGGTAGAAGGGTGCTTTCTTCTTTAGTTTGTATTTGGCTTTTGAAGGTGATTTCTTACTGTTTTCATTAACCATTTCAAGGGTAATAGGTTGATTGTTTTTTGTCAGAAAATACTCGTGAATTCTCTGTTTGTCTTCAACTAACTTCCCAGCATGGGTGAACACGCCAATTAGCAAATAATCTGAGTCAACATACGCGATACTAGCATCATAATGCTCGTTGTTGACAAAAAGAAGCCCTCCCCGCCTTAGATAAGGTTTACAATATTTAGATGCAAATCCACCGCTCAACGAGATAAGAAGGTCAAAACTTTCCTTAGCCTCAGATATTCCCTCTCTGTAATCTGCTTTATGAAATTTGATAACTGGCCTCTTCATTGTTTCCGAGTTATTTCGTATATACCCCAAAAGCTCAGGCTCGTTAAACATTGATTCCATTTCAGCAAAAAAATCAACATAAACAACATAAGGAAAAACCAGAGACGGAGTTAAATGAATCCAGCTTCCAGCATATAACACACTTTCAACTTTAAACTTACTTTTAATGAGACGAAAAGCTTCAAGGTGTACATCATCAATTCCTCTATAATGTGAAAGGTATTTTCCCAGTGCTTTTGAAGGCATACTATGAACCAAGTAGATTGAGATTAATCATGTTTGTAAAAGTTTTCTAGTCCATCCATAACTAGGGTTTGTGTTTTCTCTGGTAGAGTAGGAAAACAGCAAACATAAAGATGTTATATGGCAGATTGATTTGTTGAAAAACTTATGCAGATTATGTTGAATATTGTAGACTTATCAAACTTCAGTATCAACGGCTTAAACACTTTCTAGGCAAATTATTTAAACAATAAACAAGGATATGGGCTTTCAAAATGTTTCATGTTTTTGAGGAGGTGAAACAGAATGATTAGAAAAGCATGTGTTATTGCTGCTATAGGCTTTCTCATGGTTTTTGCAGTATCCTCAACAATAATAAAAGCAGCACCCAATGTGGAGTTAACCCCAACTTCTGGAGAGCCAGGTGACCCCGTGGAGGTTGAGGGCAGTGGCTTTGCTGCGTCAGAATCTCTAGGTGTGGGTTTTGGAGGAGAAGTGATAGTTATCAACGAAGCAGTAACTCCAAATGGAGACCATTTTTATCTTTGGGGTGTAACAGCAAACCATCCCATCAAACCAGGCAGTTTCAGTTGGACATACAGCGTAGAAAGTTATCCGCTTTTTGAGTTTGTGGATAACGGGGATGGAACGCTAAGTAAATC
>JAFGLT010000030.1 GCA_016927895.1 Candidatus Bathyarchaeota archaeon
GTAGTCTCCGTTTTCGGTTACGCTGATGTAGTTTCCGCCGATTGTGCATTTTCCTAGGAAGCCGTTTTGGAACCAGTCCCAGAAGTCAAATGGGTTTCTCTGCCGCACGATTCTCGCGTAGAACGGAGAGTAAACGTTAACATGGACTTTTCGCGCGTACTCAACCTGCAGGTCGTAGATATTGTTGAATGCAGCTTCATATTCCTCTGGTGACGGCGCCAAGTTGGGCATGTTTGAGCCTGCTCTGCCAACGGGAACTAGGTTGTGGAAGACGACCATTCTTGCTTTGTACTCCGCTGCCAGCTTGACAACGTGCTCGTAGTCTTTGAGGTTATATCTGTTCATGGTTGTTACTATGCAGTCTAAAACGCCATTTTCCGACAACTTCTTCACTGCGTGTAGGGCTTTGTCGTAGGCCCCTTTGCCTCTTATCTTGTCGTTTGACTCTGGGGTGCCGTCCACGCTAACTGCAGTGTAAACTTCGTTTCGCACAAGTTGGTCCAGTCTTTTTTGGTCAAAGGCGAATCCGCTGGTTATCAGGCTTACTCCGAAACCGGTTTTTTTAGCGTACTCTATGATGTCAAAAATGTCTTTTCGGATTAATGGTTCGCCGCCGCTTATGCCGAAGCACGGCGACCCAAAATAGTAGATTTCGTCAACGATTTTGTAGGCTGTTTTAGTATCAACTTCAGCATCTACTGCGTATTCAGGCGTGTAACTGCAGTACAGACAGTTGCCTACACATCTTCTGGTACACCGCCAAGTTACCATGTATAACGGCGCTTTCTTCATACTCATTGATCCTCACCACACCTGATGAGGTAAACAACTTTTTCCAGCATAGATGCATACCTCTTTTTTCACTATACACCCCAGTGCATCACTTTATACTGACTTATTTTTTTGATAAAAGGGTTTTTGTAAAGGTTTCTTGACCAAATAAGCCTGAAAAGCCCGTTTCTTAGTCAATATTTCTTGACTAAAAAAATTTTGTTAGTCAATATTTCTTGACTAAACCATTCCTATTAGGATTCTGATAGAAATTCATTGTAGAAAACGGGGAGGGGGTAGGTCATAGCATGGCAAAACTGGTGCTACACGTGGAGAGGCCTGCGCATTTGTGTTTCCTAAGCTTCAGGTTTTCTTAATGCGAACTCGACTGGGAACACCTGCAGTTTTTTATCACCTACCCGAATCAGCTGTGGAAATTTGTGTCCTCGTTTTTCGCGGGTTAAGATTTCAAGTTTCGTGTTCACTCCGCCTCCGTAGCCACCTAGCGTGAAGTCTGAGTTGACAACCCTGTGGCATGGAACAATCGGCGGGAAAGGGTTTGAAGCCATAACGCGGCCAACGGCTCTTGGGCTGCCTCCAGCGATTTTTGCTATCGAACCGTAATATGAAGTGTAGCCGGTGGGAATCTTGGACGTCACTTCAAGCACTCGTTGAGTGTAACCAGTCAAGTGTTCGGTTGCTAAGGAGAATGTTTGAGGACTGTTTTTTCCGTCGTATACATTTTTCACTGTGGAGAGAACCTTTTCGCCGAAGCCTGTTGGCTCAGGCAAAACTTGGAAAGGAACGTTAAGGGGTATGCTGCTTAACAGTTTTTTCAGTGTTTCTTGCTCTTTGTGCCTGAAAGCGGTGGCGAAGACGTCTTGTTCAGAGCAGGCAACTCCGAACCATATGCCGCCAACGTTTTTCGTGTAAACGCCTATCATTCACTTTTCCTCGGCGAAATCTTTCACTTCTCATATTGAAGTCTTACTGGACTGTAAAAGGTTTCTCAGTGTTGAGGCTTACTTTTTTTGGGAGCATTCCATGCAGACTGCTACTACTTTAACATCGTGAAGCGGTTGCTGAAAGCGTAAGCCTTTCGCCAGCACGGTTACGTAACCCACGGGTTTCCCGCATTTTTGGCATCTTACTGCTTTACCCTCACTCATTTTTCATCATTAGAAAACGTGTTTTGCCAGTTTTTATAAGCTTGCTTTCTGCTGCTGTTTTTAGGGTTTCACGTTGCTTATAAGTAAAGTTAATAGCTTGCCTTGTGTATATCAACGAGAACGGTGAAAAACACATGGAAGGTTATGGAGCACAAGCGCAACAAGGCGGAATGGCTTGGATGCCAGGCGCCACAACCGTTGGAGTTGTATGCGCAGATGGAGTTATATTGGCTTCTGAAAAACGCATTACATACGGCAACTTTGTCATGAGCAAGGGCGGCAAAAAAGTTTTCAAAATAACTAGCCAGATAGGGGCAGCTTACGCTGGGCTTGTCGGTGACATGCAGGTTCTTACTAGAGAAGTGGAGGCACAAGCTAACCTTTTCAGCATGGAAGTCGGCAGGCGAATTTCAGTTAGAGCTACAGCTAAGCTTATGTCCAACATTCTTTTCAACCGTCGATATGCGCCGTTATTTACGCAGACTATTGTAGGTGGTTTGGACGATGAAGGTCCAACGCTTTATGTGCTGGATGTTCTGGGTTCATTGATACCTGACAAGTACGCTGCAGTTGGCTCTGGAACAGAAATAGCTATGGGCGTTTTAGAAGAAGGTTATAAAGAAGATTTAAGCGTGGAAGAAGCAAAAGCGCTTGTCATACGCGCTGTGAAGTCCGCCATAAGCAGAGATGCCATGAGTGGTGACGGCATAGACTTTCTGATGATAACCAAGGAAGGCGTAGCTGAAGAGTCAATGAAATTCTAAAGTTTTCAAGCGACATTAAACATTGGCACAGCAACCTAATTAGCATGTGCTGCGTCTGTGCAGTGGGGGAGTGGAGGATTGACTTTCGAACTAAGTTTGGAAGAAGGAAAATTCTTGGTGCGTCTTGCGCGGAATGCGGTGAAAGAGTGCTTGGCGACTGGGAGAACTGTTAAAGCTCCTGCAAGAACTCCTGAAAAACTGTTTGAGTGCTGCGGGGTTTTCGTTACCATAAACCGTTTGGAAGACGGGGAGAAACAGCTTCGAGGCTGCATAGGTTATCCTTATCCTACTAGTCCGCTGGTTGAGGCGGTTATTGATTCTGCTGTGAACGCGGCAACGCGGGATCCACGTTTTATTCCGCTTTCTTCAAGCGAGCTTGGCAACGTGGTTTTTGAGGTTAGTGTGCTTACTCCACCTGAAATCGTGGAGGTTGGGAACCCTAAGGAGTACTTGGGTAAAATCAAGGTGGGCGAAGACGGCTTAATTGTTGAGAAAGCTGGTTACAAAGGTTTGCTCTTGCCTCAGGTGCCTGTTGAGTGGGAATGGTGCGAAGAAGAGTTTCTATGTCAGTGCTGCGTTAAAGCTGGGCTTTCACCAGACAGTTGGTTGACTAAAGGCGCTAAAATCTACAAGTTTCAAGCTATAGTTTTTGAAGAGGACTCTCCGCAAGGTGAAGTTAAACGCGTAAACCTCAACGACAACGAAAACTAAGCGTGTTTTAGACGGCGTTTTCGATGATTTCTACTGCGCGGTCTAAACCTTTGAACTTGTTGGAAAAAGTGTTCAGTTTTTCGATGTTTGTTGTGTAGAGCTGGTGTTCTTTTTCGATTTTTTGGATGGCGTCTTTCAGTTCCTTCGTGTTTTTCACGGATATTGAACAGTTTAGTTTCTGTAGTTTCGCGGCGTTTCCCATTTGCTCTGGCTGGGTTGGAATGCATATACTTGGCTTCGAGTACTTCACTGTTTCAAAGCAGGTTCTATGTCCACCGCTGAAGATTACGAGTTTGGCGTTTTTCAATGCTTCTTCGCGTTCCTGTGTGGATAGCCATGAGTGTATGTGGCAGTTGCCTTTTTTCGCTTTGATGTTTTTGCCGGGTGTTCCTAGGCTGACGATGCTTTTTGCTTCAAGCTCTTCGAGTGCGGGAAGTATTGTCTGGGTTAGTTTGGCGCGGGTCCCGTAAGGTCCGCTTATGGGGGCGAAAACGTGTTCCGCAATCCCTTGCGTGTACGTGGTGTCAAGGAAGCTGCCTACAAACTCTGTTTTTTCTTCTATGCCTATGCTATCCAAGTCGCCGAGGTTACATTCAGTAACAGTGTACGGCGGCGGATTGTCGGGTATTATTACTTTAAGGCATGTTTTCACGTATCGTTCTACGAAGCGTTCGCCAGGGTTGAGAAAGGCGGAGAATCCGAAGCTTGGCCTTATCAGATTAGCTATGTAAACTGCTGGGAACTTCCATCTTGATGCCATGCGAAGCGCGTGCAAGTCGCCATCTGCAACGATGAGGTGTGGCTTGATTTTTAGGATGTGTCTTCTTAGGTCGTAGTAACGGTGTATGGTTTCCATGGCGGTTGATGTTTTTGTTTCCATCTTGTTTTTTTCGTGGTTGATAACTGGGAGTGGGAATAGGATGTTGATGAGTGATGCTGAAGTAACTATGCCAGCTGCGTTTTCGTACCAAGCTACTGGCGTGCACGGGTACACGTTTTTGAACTCTTTCCGCAAGAGTTCGTAGGCTTTGCCGCCTGAAAAAAAGTGCAGTTCATGCCCTTTTTCCCGCAGTTTTTTGCCTAGCGGTATAATTCGGGAAACGTGGCCCAACCCGAGTTCCGAGCAGCAAAGCATCAGTCGCATAATAACCACAAGTAAGCACATGGATTTATTTTATTTATCCCCAGTTCCCAGAAATAGCAGTAAAAGTTACTTGCGTTTTCTGAAGCTTGACTAAACGTGCACAAGCGGCTTCTGTGTTGCGTAACAGTTTAATCCTACCAGTTTTTTCTCATAATGTGAAGGTGCCTACACGTTGCAAGTTTCAGTTCGCTTTTTCACCAGCCTAAGGGAACTCATCGGCAAAAAAGAAGAAACACTCGAGTTCCCAGAAGGCGAGGAAATCACCGTGGACACAGTTCTTAATGCGCTGAAGCAGCGTTACAGTAACCCCTTCATTGAATACGTTTACGACAGCAAAACTGGCGAGGTGAAGAGGTTTCTTCAGCTTCTGGTTAACGGAAAAAGCGTCTCAACCCTCAACGGGCTGCAAACAGAATTAGCGATTGGTGATGTCTTGGCTATTCTGCCTCCAGTCGGTGGCGGATAAACAATTTGTTTCTAGTTCCAGTTCTTCTAAGGGCGCATGAAATAACTTCTATGAAACTTGGAACATCAATTCACTCCTTTTTTTGCCGACAACTGATATTGCCCCCATTTTTCTAAGACAATACGTAATCTTCTGAGCTAATTTAATAGAAATTCCCAGTTTTAACGCCAAGACTTTATTCGTGAAATGTCCCTGCAACTCTTTTGGCAAAAACTCCAAAAAATCTCGACTATCCCGAAAAACAATTCTGTCAAATACGTTCAATAGCTTTCTATCTTTGACGCTTACGCCTTTTCTCCTCCAACTTCCTTCCCCATCACTGCACCTTACCTCCTCCTCTTCAATCAGCAAAACCTCCAGTGAAAAATTCCTGTCTTTAACCAGACTAGGCGCATGAATCAACTCGTAAAAAAGGTCAATCACTTTCCCTTTCTTTGGAGACTTTCTTCTCCTAACGAATTCGCCTGACCCTGTTGTGTGAACTATCCATTTTAGTTTAGCAATTGGGTAAACCAGTCGAACCTGATTGTTTACGAGTAGTCTAATCAGTTTCTTTCTGATGGCAGAAAAATTTACAGTCTGAATTTCGATTAAAAGCTTGCCTCTGAGAATGTCAACTCTAAAATCCTCCACTGTAACTTCCAGGTCATCCCCCGAAACCATATACCAATCTTTTAACTCGGAATGCAAAGAATATTCAGTCATCAAATACCCAAACAACAAAACGAAATAATAAATTATTCACTATTTTGCTACCATAAAAGCAATGGTTTTGGTATAGAAAAAAGCTAGAAACCGCCCCAGAACGGGGTTTTTTTCTGCATGATTTTCACGTAATCCATTAGAACTGCTTGGTCTTCGTCGGAAAGCTTGTCTTTATGCGACTCCATCAAAGTTTTAGCGTCAGACTCGGTCACTTTCACGTAGAGGATGTCCTTTTCGAAAACGTGCCTGCCCACGATAGGTTTATCCATGGACACTGCGACTTGCATGCCTTGTTTGGCTTCGGAGACTGCTTTGCCCTTGTCTTGAATCTGCTGCACGGCACCTATGTCTGCACCGTCTTCCGCTCTTATAAGAGAGTATTTCGGTTTAAGATGTCCACCCAAGATTTCGACGCCGAAAATGGCGGGTTTTGCTCTTCGAAAAACGTAGCCTGGCATAACCAAGATTTTTCCGGGTTTAACGAGTTTCTCAAATTCCAGCTCAGATTTCGCTTCACGTTGAGATTTAAGCCAGTCCAAGTAATTATCAATCAAGTTGTAGATTATTTGGTCTTTAAACACTTGGACATCAGCGTTGGCTGCTTCTTCTTCAGCGTCAGGTAAAACTTTAACGTTGAACGCTAAAACCGCTCCAAATAGTGGTTCGTGTGCCTTCACCACTGAGGCTTCAACCACGTCGCGCTTGGAAACGTCGCCTACATCAGCAATCCTAACGGGCACATCATTCTGCTTCAGTATCTCAGCGATGGCTTCCAAGGAGCCTAACGTGTCAGCCTTCAAAACTATGCCTTTAACGTCAGTGGCGATTCTAATCTGTTTAAGTTCTTCAGCTACAAGTTTCACATA
>JAFGLT010000031.1 GCA_016927895.1 Candidatus Bathyarchaeota archaeon
ACATCTATGCTGTTTTCTTCACAGAATCTAATGGCTGCTTCAGACTCTGAGCCGGGCTGCATCCACACTTTCGTGATTCCAAGCTTCTTGCAGATCTTGACTGTCCTCTCTGTTATTATTGGTGGGACCACAATATTGACCACGTCAGGTTTTACGGGTAAAACTTCGAGATTTGGAAAGCATTTGTTTCCCAAGATCTCATCGGCGTTTGGGTTCACACAGTAAACTCTGTAGCCGGCGTTAATCAGGTCCCTGTATACTTGATGCCCATACTTTTCAGGGTCTCTGCTGGCTCCCACAACCGCAAAAACGTTTTTGGTGTTAAGAAATGACTTGATTAACTCTGGGTTCATTTAATTATTCCTCTTTTCTGCGTGTGAATCAAAGGTAGCGTGTTATCCTTGCTTCTAGAACAGGTTTAGGCAACGCGCCTACTATTTTATCTACAAGTTTTCCATTGCGGAACACCATCAGCGTCGGTATGCTCATTATTTGATGTTGCATGGAAACTGCTTGATTCTTATCCACGTCCAGTTTCCCGAACACTACTTTTCCAGCGTATTCCTGTGCGAGTTCTTCGATTATCGGGGCAATCATCTTGCAGGGGCCACACCACGCCGCCCAGCAATCAATCACCACAAGTGGATGATTCTGAACTGTTTCGCTGAAAGTGGAGTCAGTGACCTCGACGGGTTCATTCATCACTGCTTCTTCTTCAATGCTTCTGCTTTTCTTCATCATTTCCCGCAGTTTTGCCTGCCTAATTCTTTCTAATTCCTCGTCTTTTTCTTTCTTCAATTGCAGATCTCACCTTCCTTTAGACTAAATAATCCTTAATATTAGTTCTGAAGCTTATTGGAATAGCTGTTCATGACTGCCTAAGCGAGTAGTTTTTTTACAGCGGTCAAACTTAAGGCAAATAATTTACCGTATAGGGTATAGACTGGCTAAGGAAAAGGGTGAAGGCGTGCATAGTTTTTATTATACTTGAAAACACGCGTGAACATTTGGCTTCTTTATGCAACAGCCTTCTTTGCAATCTCTACAGCTTCTTCTTTGCTTTTGCCGAATATGGCTCCTATGGCATCGGCGTCAGGTTTCTTCACGGCTGCCCCGCCAATCATTACCGTGATTTTTCCTTTCAAACCAGCATTCTTCAACGCTTCATCAAGTTTTGGAATATTCTCTTTTGCTGGCGTAGTATTGGCTGAGACAGCTATTACGTTAGCGTTGTTTTCTTTTGCCTTTGACACAAATTTTGAAGCTGGAACATCTTTACCAATATCAATAACCTTGAATCCGTTTCTTTTCAGTGCTTTTCTGACCATATCTCTGGGTGTATCGTGGACTCTGTCGCCCTCAAGGTTTCCGATGACTACGATTCCTATGGGATTTTCTGGTTCAGGTGGTTCTTTATCCAACATGCCTTTTAACCAAGACATCCATTCACCTCCGAAAAGCTCATAGTGCAGTTAGGCTTCAATTTTTTCACCTAAGCATCTCCAATAACATATGTTTCTTATGACAAATAAAGTATATGTAATCTAAGAACTCTCTAAGTGCAAGCTGCATGCAAGGGTCATTATTCGCGTACGTCCAGTATAGTAATTTTTTCAAGGAATTAGCAAACCGAAATATGGAGTAGCTAATAATATAATCACTCTCAAAACATGAGCCCTCACCGCAAGCGGCACATTATTTAGGGCGCAACCATATTATATAGGCAATGTAGTGGGACATTATGATGGGAAAAGGTGAGCAGCGCGAGTTAGCTATTATCACCTTCGTGAAAAACAACCCTGGAGCCGACTACTGCGAAGTCCTTAAAGGCTTAGAAGACGCAGACGAAAATCTAGTAATGGACGAAACAGTCTCCAAATTGGTCAAAGAAGGATTTCTAAAGCTAGTTAAAGCTAAAGGAAAAGATGAATCTGATAGCTATTATATCACTGACAAAGGCTTATCGCGGGCACGCTGCGTAAACTAGTGCAATCTTCAAGATGTACCTGATAAATAATGAATAAGATTAGCGTGAGCTGAAGATAACGGGTTTTTGTGGTTATGATAAGGGTGTAAAGTTGCTTTGCGCGCTAAAAATATGCATGCTTTTTGCAAGGTTTGTTTATGCTAAAACGGATTTATTAGGAAGCAAATTTGAGAAGGGTTGAGAAATGAATAATCAGTTATCTTGCACAGTAGGGCATTTCGCCTTTCTCTTTGTGATGCTTGACGCATTCTTCGCATCTTCCATGATATGGGCACTTCTTCTCAGGACAAGGACAATTGGGTGCAATGTACGACGACATAGCATAGGCATGGATTTTGGTTTCATAAAACCTTTCCGTAGGTAAATTGTAGTTTTATGTTATCATTCTGCTATTTTATTTTTTAGTGAAACGGATTTATGATAAGGCAGATTTGAAAGTGTTATTCTGTCTGATTCCTTGAATTTTTCCGATATAAGACTTGATAACAGCAAATAGTATCTGAGAGAGTGCGCTTTATCGTTTTTTTTAAATGATCATACATCAATTTAGAAAGCTGTTTTGGGTTTTGGAATAGTATAATAGTGTCAGGGTTCAAGTTAACTTTGAAAAACCATGTGAGGTGAGAACGTGCCAAAGGGTGTTCCGAAGAAGGATGGTTCTGGAAGAGGAAGAGGACAATCGGGTGAAGGTTGTGGCGGGAATCCTCGTAAGAGAAAAGGGATGAATAAATAAGATTCTTTATAGTTGCGTACACTTTTCTATATCATTTTTGTAGAAAAAAGGGGTGTTGGTGCGGGTGATGTCGCCACTTCCTGTGAATTAAAAGATATGCATTACGTTTGAACCACATCCGTTAGACTTTTCTACATTGGTTTTCTAGCGCGATAGGTGTTACCACGTACATTCTAAGCGTTTGTGTAGATTCTGAAAAGTTTTATTTTCAGACTCAGTTCCTTCATAAACTATCAAATGCTTTTATTCACGGAAAAAGCGAATCCTTCCACCTGAGGCTTGCTGTTTTCCAATTTCAAATTTTATCCTACTGACTTCTTGTTCAGAATAATTTTCCGAATCGTTCACTACCATTAGTTTAAAAGTGCCGTCGTTTTCTTTTCTGACTACAACAGCCACTTCAAATTCAATGGGGAAAACGACGTTTAAGCCTTCAGTAACACCTTTTTGTATGCTAATACAGGCGGAACGCACGAAATCTTCAAGTTCTTTGCTCTCAGCCAATCTTCATCCCCGATTAAATTCAATTAACTCTCTAAAAAACGCTTTCAAAAGCATAGCTCTATTCTGAATATGCGTTAACGCGCATATTATTAGCGCGCTATCTACTTCAACTAAATACAAAAAAAGACGGTGTGTTTTTGGTCAAGTTGAGGCGATGGTTGCGTGGTATTGCTGAATGGGTTTGACGGTTGATTTTCCTGTACAGTAGGCGGAGATTCCTTTGGCTGCGGCTCTAGCTGCTGTGAGTGATGTGATGTATGGCACTTTGTATTTGATGGCGGCTTTGCGTATGTAGGAGTCGTCGTACTTGCTTAGTTTGCCTGACGGCGTGTTTATTACGAGTTGTATCTCTTTGTTTTTGATGGCGTCGGTGATGTTGGGTCGTCCTTCATGTTCTTTGAGGATAAGTTCTGAGGTTACTCCGTGGCGGGTTAAATAGGCCTGTGTGCCCTCGGTGGCTTTTATCTTGAAGCCTAGTTTAATGAATTCTCTTGCTATTTCTGCTAAAGAGGCGCGATCAGTTCTGGAGATGGTTATCAGTACTGTGCCCTTGGTTGGCAGCGGGTTTATTGCTTCTTGGGCTTTCCAAAAAGCTAGGCCGAAGGATTCAGCGATGCCGAGTACTTCACCGGTTGATCTCATTTCTGGTCCTAGTAGCGGGTCGACTTCTGGAAACATGTTGAAGGGAAATACGGCTTCTTTGACTCCAGTGTGGGGTATTAAACTTTTTTTCAGGTTCAAATCTTTTATTTTCTTTCCCATCATGAGGCGGGTGGCTGCGTTTGCCATAGGTATGTTGCATACTTTGGATACTAGGGGAACGGTTCTGGAGGCTCGGGGGTTTGCTTCGAGAACGTAGACTGTGTCGTTGCAGATGGCGTATTGGATGTTCATTACGCCTGTTACTTTGAGTTCGCTTGCGATGCGCCGCGTGTATTCTTCAATGGTGTCTATATGTTTTTGTTTTAAGCTGACTGGTGGGATTGCGCAGGCGGCGTCGCCGGAGTGAACGCCGGCATATTCGATGTGTTCCATGACTGCTGGAATGAAGACCTCTTTTCCGTCAGCTAGGGCATCGGCTTCAGTCTCGATGGCTTGTTCTAGGTAGCGATCGATGAGGATGTAGCGGTCTGGTGTGACGCTGATAGCTGCTGCCATATACAGTTTCAGTTCGTCTTCGTCGTGGACTATTTCCATGCCTCTTCCCCCGAGTACATAGGAAGGACGCACGATTAGGGGGTATCCGATGCGTTTCGCCACTTCCAGTGCTTCTTCAAGGGTTTTTGCTGTGCCAGACTTTGGCATTGGAATGCCGCTTTTTTGCATCATTTTGCTGAATCGGCCGCGGTCGGATGCGATGTCAATAGAGTTTACTGATGTGCCTAAGATTTTCACTCCTAGGTTTTCCAGTTCAGCGGCGATGTTGAGGGGTGTTTGTCCGCCGAATTGGACGATGACTCCGATAGGTTTCTCTTTTTGGTAAATGCTTAGGACGTCTTCAACGGTTAGCGGTTCGAAATATAGTTTGTTTGAAGTGTCGTAGTCTGTGGATACTGTTTCGGGGTTGCAGTTCACCATTATTGTTTCGTAGCCCATGTCGCGCAGTGCGAAGGCTGCGTGGACGCAGCAGTAGTCGAATTCGATGCCTTGTCCGATGCGGTTTGGTCCTCCGCCTAACACCATGACTTTGGGGCGTTGGCTGGTTGTGGTTTTGTCTGGTGCGTTGTACGTGGAGTAGTAGTATCTAGCGTTTTCTGTGCCGCTGACTGGCACTTCGTCCCATGCTTCCTGCAGTCCCAGCTCGAGACGCTGCTTGCGTGTCTCTGTCTCTTCTACGTCGAGCAGTTTAGCTAAGTACTTGTCGGCAAAACCGTCTTTTTTGGCTTGGATGAGCAGGTCGGGTGGTAGTTTTTTGCCTTTGTACTTGATTATTTTCTCTTCTTCTTCTACGAGTTCTTTCATTTGCTGGATGAACCAGGGTTTTATGGAGGTTTTTTGATAGAGTTGTTGGATGTCGGCGCCTTTGCGTAGGGCTTCGTACATGATGAATTGTCTTTCGCTGGTGGGGTAGTTGAGCATTTTCATTAGTTCTTCAAGGGGTTTTTCGTTGAAGTCTTTGGCAAATCCTAGACCGAATCGTCCTATTTCCAGGGATCTGATGGCTTTCTGGAAGGCTTCTTTGTAGGTTTTTCCGATGCTCATAACTTCGCCGACAGCACGCATTTGGGTGCCTAGGCGGTCGTCTGCATCGCGGAATTTTTCAAAAGCCCATCGGGCGAATTTGACGACTATGTAATCGCCGGAGGGCGTGTATTTTTCTAGGGTTCCTCCTCGCCAGTATGGTAGTTCATCCAGTGTCATGCCGACGGCTAGTTTTGCGGAGATTAGGGCGATGGGGAAGCCTGTTGCTTTTGAAGCTAGGGCGGAAGAACGTGAAGTGCGCGGGTTGATTTCGATTATTACTATTCTTCCGGTTTTTGGGTCGTGGGCAAATTGTATGTTGGTGCCGCCGATGACCCCGATTTTTTGTACTACTTTGTAGGAGTAGTCTTGGAGGCTTTTTTGCAGTGATTTGCTGATTGTGAGCATGGGGGCGGTGCAGTAGGAGTCGCCTGTGTGTACTCCCATGGGGTCTACGTTTTCGATGAAGCATACGGTGATGATTTGGTTTTTGGCGTCTCGGATGATTTCTAGTTCTAGTTCCTCCCAGCCTTCCACAGATTCTTCGATTAGAACTTGGCCGACCATGCTGGCTGCAATACCGCGGCTGGCGATTACGCGTAGTTCCTCGACGTTATATGCTAGGCCTCCGCCGGTGCCTCCGAGTGTGAAAGCTGGTCGGACGACGACTGGGTAGCCAAGCTCAGCCGCAAGTGATTCGGCTTTCTCGACGCTGTAGGCAACTTCACTTTTGGGAACAGCTATGCCTAGTTCGTTCATGGTTTCTTTGAAGGCCAATCGGTCTTCGCCGCGGCGGATAGCTTCCGTTTCTACGCCGATTACTTTTACGTTGTATTTGTCTAGGGCGCCGCAGCTTGCTAGGCTTGAGCTGAGGTTGAGTCCGGTTTGTCCGCCTAAGTTGGGTAGTATGGCGTCGGGGCGTTCTTTTTCGATGATTTTGATCATGGTTTCAAGATTGAGGGGCTCGATGTAGGTGACGTCTGCCATGCCTGGGTCGGTCATGATTGTTGCTGGATTTGAGTTGACTAGCACAATCTGGTAGCCTAGCGATTTCAAGGCTTTGCATGCTTGGGTGCCTGAATAATCGAACTCGCAAGCTTGCCCAATAACAATTGGTCCGGAACCGATAATCATGATTTTTTTAATATCCGTACGTAAAGGCATAATTATCTCCACTTTAACCGTTACTAATCTTATTTTTTCGATTTATTCTTTCCTACAAGTATGCGTTACATGGAATTAACATTGTTGGTAAGTTGCCGGCTTCTTTTGGGGCGCGCATAATCTGGGCGTTTGTCTTTCTCTTTTGTTATAGAAGTAGTAGTCCTATAGTGCTTAGCGACGACTACTTCTTTTCTCCTTTAGTCTGATGTGCAGAGCTCCAGCAAACCCTTCTCGTTTGAGGATAAATGTGTGCACGCTGAAATTTTTGTTAGGGCTACACA
>JAFGLT010000032.1 GCA_016927895.1 Candidatus Bathyarchaeota archaeon
TGAAGGTAAACGTCCTATCGCGGCGTTCTTATTCATTGGTCCAACAGGTGTAGGAAAAACTGAACTTGCCAAAGCTTTAGCGTGGGTTGTATTTGGCACTGAAGATGCAGTGGTTAGAATTGACATGTCTGAGTACATGGAACGCCACACAGTCAGCCGGTTAATTGGTGCTCCACCGGGATATGTTGGCTACGAGGAAGGCGGTCAGCTAACGGAAATAGTGCGGAGAAGACCATATTCAGTTGTCTTGCTGGATGAAATCGAGAAAGCACATCCAGATGTAAATAACATTTTGCTGCAGGTATTCGACGACGGACGTTTAACAGACGGGAAAGGGCGAGTTGTCGACTTCACCAACACCATCATAATTGCGACTAGCAACATAGGTTCTGATATTATTCAAGAAAATTTGACTGCTGCAAAAGCAAAGACATATGCTGAACTTAAAGAAGAGTTAATGAGCAGACTTCACCGGCAGTTTAAACCCGAATTCTTGAACCGCATTGATGAGATAATCTTGTTCCACGCCTTAACAAAAGAGCAGATCAGACTTATTATACAATTGCAACTTGAACGGGCAAAACGCACTGCGCGAGGGCAAGGAATAGAATTGAAATTTGCCGACGCAGTATTGGATAGGCTTGCAGATGTGGGTTATGTTCCTGAATTTGGCGCTCGAGAATTGAAACGCAAGATTCAAACAGAAATTGAAACGCCGCTTGCTAGAGAAATTTTGTCAGGAAACGTTGCTTCTGATGATGTGGTACGAGTTGACTTTGATAAGTCAAGCAACAAAGTAACATTTGTTAAACAGTAAGTTCGAATCCAAGCTGCTGGTGTTTCTGATGGGGTGAACTTGACCCCGTTTTAGTCTTTTTTGAATCCCAGCCGTTTGAAATCTTGCCCTAAAGCTCTCAGATTGAGTTAGGTTCTGAACCCAAATGGGTTCAGGGACGGGCAGCCCCACCACGCTCACGTCACGACTGGTTGGCTTCGGTGCCATTCAAAGACTATATTTTGCTGGGAGTTTTAGGTTTTTGTTAACCATTTTTGCTACCAGACATCCGAGGGGAACCGTGTAAAGCACTACTATTAAATCATAGACAGCCACTAAAGGAAAAATTGCAAGCATATTGGATTGTACCAAGAGCGTTGCTTGAATGTATGTGTAAGGCAACATAATTGCCAACCTAATCATAATTCCTAACGTCGTAGAAGATATGATTAATTTTCGTTCTGAAAATGAGGTCTCTTCTAAAGTTTTCTGTGTAATTAACCGGTGAGCCAAGTGGACAGCCAGCAAAGTGCTCAATATGGCTACTAGGTTAGCAATAGGCTGGTTAAAAGAAACACCAGGTGAAACAGCCTGCAGAACCACCGCGTTCAAAAGCGTTATCCCAACCGCAGGTTTCAAACCCACCAAGAAGAGAGCGGAAACTACAGGTATTTCCCAAATTTGGAACCATAGAGGGGGCACGAATGGAATGGCAATTCCAGAAAAACGCGGATTCAAAACCACCGTAACAGCCGCGAGGGCAATGCTGATTGCGAGGATTCGGGTATTCATTTTTTGACTCGAACAGGTATCCAGGATGGAATATTTAAGGTTTAATCTTGTAGCACGTCGAGTAATACTGAATTCGGAAGGGAGTTGCAAAGCGCGGTTTTTCAGCTTGTGGCTTCATTTAGCAGGTTCATTCGGAACTTCAATATTTGAATAAAATTTTTGGTGTCTTCGATGTAGGCAAGCGTTATTTTCAAATTGTATTCGCTGGTTTTTCTGATTGTGTGATTGAATTTTGCGCTTGCGGTTATCAAAGCAATTTCATCATCAAGGCTTTCGAAGATTTTTGTTAGTTCTCTTTCTTTCAGTTGTGCGGTTTCAAGTTGTACGTTGTCTTCCGTCATTTCAACACCACGGTAATACGATTTATGATTTTAGTATTACCATTTATTTAAACCTCACATAAAAACCATCACACCAAGCAATTTTCGCCGAGAATGACGAATAATAAGCGCAAGCAACAAAAAGGTTTTTTAGCAAGAGCGGCGAACGTTACAATCAGTGTTACTTTCCGCAGGTTTAGTAATACTGCCTTTTTTCCAACCACTCACCCAACCACTACAACAAACCAACAACAAATCCAAACAACCAAAGCATAACCAGTCAGCAAGACAATCACGCCCATTCTTCAGAAAACGTCATATAACAACCGCTCTGCTCATAACAGTTGCATCACGAGCCTTTAACAGAAGATACTACACCGCGGAAACGATAACCAGCAGATACGCTACTGTAAACATGTTGAAAACGAACAGCGAGACGACATTCATCCCGCTGAAGCGGCTCACACTCTTTTTCTCAAGAACACCAGCGAACCCAACAAGCGCCGATGCTAAGGGTATGATTGAAAAAAGAGCTAAAACGCCGATGTTCAAAACCGCGGAATCAACCAGCCAGTAATAGGCAGTAAACGTTAACGTGGCTGAAGCCGTCAACAGGAGAATAATGAGGAAAATAGTGCGCGCCCCTTTTCGGACGGCAAGAGTTCTTTTTCCCCCCATACGGTCAACCGCGGCGTCAGGAGCCTCAAGACTAAGGCTGAGCATGAATCCGTACATCACAAAAGGAAAAGAGAGGTAAACAAACAGCGGGTCAAACTGGCCTCTTACAGCCAAGTAACCAATCGCTGGAATAGCGAAGCCTGTTACCCACGCCACAGCAACCTCGCCGAATCCCCTGGAAATTAAACGCGTTGGAGGCGCAGAGTAAAACCAGCCTACGAGACTCGCACCTAAAATAACAAGGAAAATTTCGATGGGGGCCCCAAGAAAAAGAAAAATCAAAATCGCTAAAAGATTCGCGCCCACCAGTAGCGAGAGCGAAATTGATTTTACTGTTGAACTTAGATGCGGATGGTTAACGAGGATGGCGCTACCTGCGAAAAACTTTTTCTGTTCAATGTACTTGTCGACTTCAACGTCGAAGTAATCATTGCTGTAGTGAGCGGATAGGTCGCCTAGTAGCATCACGGCGTACGCTGAAACAACAAGGGCAGGGTTGAAGCTTCCGCCGTTAGCAAGTGCCAAGAGTGATCCAAGCGAGAACGCCAGAACGCCGCCAGCCACAATGTGAAGGCGGATTACCTTGAGAAGCTTTGTAGCGCTTGAACTGCTCATGAGGACCCTCTCCTCTCTCCCACTAATTATTCGAGTAGCTTTATCTATTAAAAACATGCTATAGAACCTGAGAAAGTGGAGGGTATGTGAATGAAAGAGAAGCTGAAAGCATACATGGACCTTACGCGGTTACACTTCTTTTTTGTCTGGCCCATACTGTTCTGCGCGGGACTATTCTTAGCGTTCCAGTATAATGACGGCTTTTCATGGCTGCTCGTGATTAAAGTCGCGTTGATTGGGTTCCTAGGCTTCGAAGCGGGACTCACCTTAAACGACATTGTGGACGGCAACATCGACAAGAAAGAGGTAGAATTTGATAAACTGACAAAATACTGGAGAGTCTTCGGGAAAAGACCCATCTCCCAAGGTTTAATCACCCGGCAAAACGCCATCCTGCTCTTCAGCGTGCTTGTGGCAGCCACGTCCATTCTGATTTTCACTTTGCCGTTTCCTCAGGCGCTCTATGTTTTCGGCATCATGATAGTATGCTACTGCCTCGAAGTCTTCTACCAAATTACAAAGCGGAAACAGAATTTCCCAGTTGCTCAGCTGATTGGCAGAATGGACTTCACCCTTTTTCCGCTCGCAGGCTACCTTTGCTTCGGCAGCCCAAACATCAACGTACTGCTTTTCGGGTTTTTCTTCTATCCGCTGGCGCTGGCGCACTTGGGAGTCAACGACATAAGCGACGTCGCGAACGACCAAGCTAAAGAAATGAAAACAATACCCCTTCTTTACGGACTTAAAGGAACCGCTTACTGGATCCTGTTCTTCAGTATAATCCATCTTGTGGCGACAATCTTCTTCCTGAACGTGCTTGGAACAGTAGCAATTATCGGTTTCACAGTGGGCTTCTCGCTAATAGCCGCTGGAAACCTCATAATACTGAAGGGAAAAAACGCGGACTCTGGAATGAAAGCACTACCAATGTTCCACGTAGCCATGCTCATCTACGCAATCACGATAATACTAGAATACGTAATATAGCACCCGCGTTACCTGTTTTTCGCTGACACAAATAGAGCAAACTGTCGTGTTACTTAACTGCAGAAAAAATAAAAAAAAAGAATATAGGTTGTTTATTTGCCGCGTTTTGAGGTCGCGTATACGCCGACGCCGATAGCTATTACGACAACAACTACTATGCCAGCGTAGATGTATTCCATTGGTATCCCTGTGTCGGTTGTTTCTGTGTCTCCGCCTGTTTCTGTCGACTCTGAGATTTCTGCGATTGTCCATGTTGAGAAGTGGTCAGTGCTGCAGACTAAGTAGCCGTCTTCGTCGATGACGCTTTCAACTGCTTCCCACTCGCCTCTGGTTCCGTTCCAATACATCCACGAGAGCCTTGACGCGTTAACTTCCCTGTTCAGCTGCTGGCTAAGCTCCGTCTGGTTGATGTGTAGTCGTAACTGAGCGTTGAGCTGTAAGGTAGCGTTGGGTTCTATGCCATAGTAGAAGTTGAGGGTTCGTTCCATGGTTTGGGCACCATTGAGGGGTGAGCCGCTCAAGTTCATTGTGAGGGTCATGGTTTGGTTCGGGTCTATCGAAAGACCGAAGAGTTGGGGCTTAACTTCTGGGTCTACAGTAATCACTAGGTCGCAGTTTTGGCTGCAGTTCATCAGCATAGTCATGTTTCTGTAGTAGAACAGTGCGGGTTCGCCTGCTTTAACCTGTTCCATTTGAGCCACAGGTGTTACACTAGTTTTATTGTATTGTACAGCGTTATCAGGGACGCCTGGCACTTCGATTTTGTCTGAGTCTGAGCCTTGTCCAGCGCCAGCAGATGCTAAGCATACTGGTGCGAAGTACATTATCATCAGTAATGTTATGACGAAGGCTGCGATTTTTGCGCGGTTTTTTGTGATGTTGGTTTTTACCATCTTGAATCACCTGACACACTATATGCTAATCCGTAACTTAAGGGACACTGCGAGAAAAGCATTCCAAAAACAGAAACGCTTGTTTCAACCTACAGCTCAAGCCTTGAAAAAGCAGCGCTTTACGCCAAATACACAAAATTATTATCCTAAGCATGCTAATTCGATTAAGAGTTGATATGAAGCCTTTTGAGCCTAAAGCAATATTTGCAGTCATTGCCGTCATTACACTACTTTATTTTGCCACTGCAACGGCAGATGCCCAATCTCTGTTCGAAGTTGAATCCGTTAACGTCACAGTATACAGAGACGGTTTGGTCCACGTTACGCAAACAGTAACTGTTGACGAATTAGCCCCTGAAATAACGCTGAGCCTCTTGTCTTCTTCTGTTGAAAACGTAATAGTTCTTGACGAAGACGATTTGACATTGGACTATGAGATAAACGGAGATGATTTAACGGTCTTAACCTTGGGAGCAGAGAGCATTTCAGTTGAATACGACTCAATCGCACTTACAAGCAAAGAAGCGGAGGTGTGGACGCTATTCGCCGACACCCCTTACACTTCAGCGGTTTTTCTACCGCAAAACTCAACAGTTATCTACTTGAACATGATGCCGACCGCGATAGACACAAGCAGCACAGGAATAAAGTTGTCCCTGTACCCCGGTCAATGGGAAATAAGTTACGTCCTGTCCTTAACATCAGGAAACGGAACTGGCGACAACGGAACATCTGACACCACAATTCCAATCGAATACTTAATCTTAGCCGTCGTTGCCGTGGTCGCGGTGGTAATCTCAGTGCTTTTAATTATCAGACGGCGAAAAGGACCTAACGTTGAGAAAACAGTGAAAGCTTACCCCCAGCTTAAGAAAGAAGACAAAGAGGTAATAGAGTTTCTAGCCGAAAAAGGCGGCCAAGCCTTCGAAGCGGAAATAAGAGAAAGATTTCCAGATATGCCCAGAACAAGCCTTTGGAGACTAGTCAGAAGACTGGAAAGACTAGAGATAGTCGAAGTAAAGAAAATCGGATTGGAAAACCAAGTACAACTTAAAAAATAAAACTTAAAACAAAAAATGAAAAAGGAAAAAGCCAAGTTTCTGCTTTTTACTTACCGCCGTTACCGTTGCCACTTTGGCCGTAGTTGCCGCCGATGTTGCCGTTGCCTGATCCGTTGCTGTCTGATCCCGATCCGTTCTGGTACTGGTTCATCTTTTGTGTTAGAGCTTGATCCATTTCTTGAACCATCTGGCCGATTGCATCTAAGTCTTGCATTGCATTCTGAATGTTCCCGCTTTTGACTTTAGCTGCTTGTATCATGTTATCCAAGGTGTCAATGAACTGGTTTTCGCTTTGGTAACCGAGAGCTTCCAATACATCGGTGAAGTCGATTCCTGACTGGTTTCCGTTCATGAATCTTTCCCTGATTCGTTCGCGGACTCTTTCGCAGTAGCCTTCAATTCTCCAAGCATTGAGTCCTTCAGCTTGTTCCTTCAGGTAATCGTAGACTTGGGAGATTAACTCCTTTGCTTCCTGTAGAGTGTCCCTAACTTCGGTTGTTTTGGCTTCCAATAGTAACGCTCTAGCCGCGTCTACGTTTAAGAGTGCTTGAGCGTCGTCAAGTAGTTGCAATATCTCTTCGGGCGCATCTTCAGGAAGAAGCTCTCTCAAACGGTCTATCCGTTGCAGTTGGCGGGTCATAGCTTCCAACAATCCTTGATTGTCAACTAACTGTCCCTTCTGGAGTCCTGCATCTTCAAGAATCAGGTGTAGTGAACTGAAGACTTCCCTGAAAACGCTCAACGCTTTGGTTGCATATTCAACAGCACTTTCGTAATCTTCGAGGTCAAGTGCATCCTGCGCCGCCGTCAAGTTTCCCACGCCTTCATCGTACAATGTCACGTTGCCGTCTAATTCGTCAAGGAGCCCAGCGTCTTCAATCGTGTCAAGCGCTGTCTCGTTCGCATAAACCAGATCAATCAAATTTTTAACCTGTTGTTCTGCTCTGTCAGCTACGTCAACTAGCTGTTCTGCAGATGTGGCTTGAACTTGGCCTTGCCCAAATATTGCTGAAACTGGAGCCGCCATCATTATGACGGACACCAACATAGCCAACACGACAAGTTGCCTTTTGCTAATCATTTTAATCACAACTAACACATTAGCAAGACTATAGTTAAGGGACACTGTGAAACGAGCGTTTCAAATTTTGAAACGGTGCTATAGGATGTTTAATGTTATAGGGGAGCTTGAAAAATTTCGGTCAAGTGTATAAACGTTTTACTCGTCGTCTATACCGATAAAGTCTTTAATTGTTGCGATAATTTTCTGCAGTTCCTTCCCGCTTAAGGGTGGTTCATATGGTATTCTTAGCACTTCCCAGCCTTTAGCCTCTAGCAAATCGCAGATTTCCGCGTCACGCTCTTGCTGTTTATCGCCTGAGTGCGCCTGTAAACCATCCAGATACACCGCTTTTCGCTTGTTAAGCCAGCAGAAATCGGGGACTGTTGACTTCAACACGATTGTTTTTTGTGTTACCATACCGTTGGTTAAGCCAGCCGCGCTTAATGCCTTGAACACTTGAATCTCGGCTTTGCTGACTTTCGGATGCATGTTCCTCTTGTAACTCAAACTTAGTTTCCCTCGTTTTCCATGTAGAAGTAACGCTTTGCCTTAATAACTTTCAGCCAGAAGTCAAGGAAAAACTGGGAAACAGAAAGCGCCAACGGTGAAGTCATGCTCTAAATCGTGAATATGTATTCTCTTTTCATAAAGTTATTCTTTAATATCATCGTTTGTAGGGTTGATGAAAAATGAGCGCCCAACAAGAACTTGAAAAACTGCGAGCTATGCGAGCAGAGCTTGAAGCAGAGTCACGTTCATTAAAAGAACAACAGAGTAGCTTGGAAAACAACGTTACATCTCTTGAGGAGAAAATTGCAACTGAAGAACTGAAGAAAGAGAAAGCTGCGATTGAAGAGTTGAAGAACCGCAACAAGGCCGCCAAAGACGCCATAGCTGACCTGGAATCAAAGAAGAAGAAACTCGAAAATAAGCTCGATGAAACCTCGCCAAAACAAGAAGAACCAGCTCCTAAGAAGGAGCAAGCAGAAGAAGCACCTGTGCAACCGGAAGAAACCGAAGTTGCCGAGCCTGTTGAAGCAGTTCCTGAAGAATATGAATCAGAAGAGGGCGGTGTTGTCGTTACAGCCATAGATGGAGAAGTACTTGAAGATCAAGAGGCATTCGAAGATAGCTCCCAGAGGCAAGAGAAAAAGAAACGCAGATTCTTCTAAGTCAATCCAGAAACAATCGTCATCTTATCTTTACAATCGGCTGTGTTTTCAAACAGCTATAACCGCTCTGCTGTGCTGCTATAGCTAGTGGAAACCACACAAAAAAAGGAAGGATAGTTAAGAACGAAGTTTTTCTTAGCTATTACTTTAACCTTTTTTAGTTTTCTCAGTTTTCTTAGTTTTTGAAGTCGCTTTTACAGTTTTCATTGGCGTTTCGCAACATATCAGCTCAATGGTTTCACAGCTACAGGGGTCCTCGACCACAACGATAAGCCTGCATTCATCACACTTGTATTTTTCACCTTTCTTCGCCAAAAATTAGCACCTTCCTCAGAACGACAAGGGATACTCTGAAACCATTCGATATAAACGCACCCAAAAACTAGAACGCGTTCACCTAAAGAAGAGAAGAACTTAAAATCAGCTTGGCAGAAGAGATACAGGAAGCACTCATGAAGAAACTGCACTTAACTGTTATTGTAATAGTCGCAACAGCGGTTGCGATTGGCGCCGCCGTCCTCGTTTTGCTAAACGATAAATCTGCGGATACAACGCCAGTGAACTATACCTATGAGGTTATCAACGTGTATCCTCATGATCCAGACGCGTTCACTCAAGGACTAAATATTGAAGATGGAGTCCTTTACGAAGGCACAGGGCTGAACGGTGAATCTACATTGCGTCGTGTAGACTTGGAAACTGGCGATGTCCTGCAGACGTACGCGTTGCCAGAGGAGTTTTTTGGGGAGGGCATCACAGTTTTCGGGAGCAAAATCATACAGTTAACTTGGCAGTCACAGAAAGGTTTCGTTTACGATAAACAGTCGTTTGCTTTGCTTGAGGAGTTCAGCTATTCCACTCAGGGCTGGGGAATAACAACTGACGGAACTCGGTTGATAATGAGTGATGGCACAGCAAACTTGTACTTCCTAGACCCAGAAACCTTTGAGATAACTGGGCAGATTGAAGTGCACGACGAAGAACCCGTGATTAGACTCAACGAGCTTGAATACATCAACGGCAAAGTCTACGCTAACGTATGGCAAACAGACAAAATCGTGATAATCAACCCAGACACTGGGCAAGTCACAGGGTGGATAGACTTAACAGGCATATACACCCCAGAAAACAGCAACTCAAACAATGTACTTAACGGCATTGCTTACGACGCAAAAAACGACAGGCTCTTCGTAACAGGAAAAAGATGGTCACAGCTTTTCCAAATAGAACTAATAGCTACAGAATAGCCTCACTAAAAAGAGGAGTTGAAAGGGTTGAGGTTTAGCTTTCGCTTTTCTTTCCGCCTTCAGCGCCGGATGGAAATTCTTTAAGCCTTTCAGCCATGCTCTTCAGCTGCTTATCCACCGTGAAGTTCACAGTTCCATCCTCGAAGGTGCCGTCTGCCCTCCTTTCGCCAGCTTTGGTTCCCGTGAGCACTTCTATGCCTTCGTCTATGGTTTTGACAGAGTAAATGTGGAACTTTCCAGCTTTAACATCGTCTACTACTTCTTCCTTCAGCATCAGGTTCTGGACGTTACTCGCCGGTATCATCACGCCCTGCTGTCCCTTGAATCCTCTAGCCTTGCAAACTTCAAAGAAGCCTTCAATCTTCTCGTTAACGCCGCCTATGGCTTGAACCTCACCTTTCTGGTTAACCGAGCCAGTTACAGCTAAGCTCTGTTTTATTGGCAACCCAGAAAGCGCTGATAGAATCGCGTACAGCTCCGTGCTTGAAGCGCTGTCACCTTCAACGCCTCCGTAATTCTGTTCAAAAACTAGACGAGCAGAGAGACTCAAAGGTTCGTCTCGTGCATACTTCTCATTCAAGTAACCGCTTAGTATCAAGACGCCTTTCGTGTGGATGGGCCCGCCCATTTTGGCTTCCCGTTCAATGTCAATGACGCCTTCGCGTCCTAAGCCCACGCTGGCTGTTACGCGTGATGGGTTACCGAAAGCAATGTCGCCCAGCCCCATAACTGATAAGCCGTTCACTTGCCCAACTTTCTCCGCTTCCGTGTCAATGAGAAGGATTTCTCGATTAATCATTTCTTGGATTTTCTCTTGAATAAGCTTTGAACGGTAAATTTTTTCTTCTATGGCTTTTTTCACGTGGCTTCCAGTCACAACTTCCGATTGTTCCTGCGTAGCGTAAAAGTTGGCTTCGCGAATTATGTCTGCAACCTCGGCGAACCTCGTAGACAGCTTCTGCTGGTCTTGAGCGAGCCTCTGGCTGTACTCGACAATTTTGGCTAGCCCTGACGCATCGAGATGCTTCAGGTTTTCCTTCTGGCAGATAGTACAGACGAAAGCTGCATAACGCTTGACGTTTTCGTCTGTACGAGCCATGGTCGTGTCGAACTCCGCTTTAACCTTAAAAAGCTCAGTGAACTCCATGTCCAAAGTGAGTAACTGCTGGTACAGGTAGGGGTTACCGATGAGGATTACTTTGACTTTCAGGGGAATCGGTTGCGGCTTCAGACCTTTAGTGCTGATGAAACCGAGGCGTTCCTGCGGCTCTTCGATGATTATTTTCTTGTCTCTAAGGGCACGTTTCAAGCCTTCGTAGGAGAACGGATTTCGAAGCAAATCCTCGACAGGGATAATCAGGTAACCACCGTTAGCCTTGTGCAGGGAGCCGCCGCGAATCATAGTGAAGTCAGTGACTAAAGCACCAAATTGCGCCTCCTTCTCGCTCATGCCGAAAAGGTTCTGGTGAGTGGGGTTGAACTCTGTTACAACTGGCGCGCCCTTAACATCGGAGTTATCAACAATCACATTTACCTCGTACTTTCTGAAGGAAACCTCTTTCATCCAAGGCACTGGAAACGGCATCTGCTGTTGATCCTCGTCTTTCTTTACGAACTGTGCTATGTTGTCAAGAATGTCGTTCTGCATTGCCTTCAGGTAAGCGGTGATTTCGGGCAGGGTTTTGTACTTCTCGATGAGATCCTCAACTAAGTTGCCAATGGCGTAGAGCGCAACGTCTCGGTTAAGCTTCTTTATTTCTTCGCGAATCTTACGTTCCATGTCTCGAAATTGCCGCATTGTGTTTCTAAGTTCTGACTCCAAGTGCCCTCTTTTTTCCTGAATCGTATCCTTCATCTTCTGCGGCAGGGTCAACAATTCTTCTTCTTTAAGCGGCTTGCCATTTATCACTGGAATGAGAAGCAAGCCTATGGGGGTGCTTTGGATTATGAAGCCTTCCTGTTGAGCCTTCACGCTCAGCTTATCGATTACTTCTTTCCGCTGCTTCTCCAGCATGCGAATAGTGGCTTCTCTTCTTGCGGCGTAATCGTCGCTTTCGAAAGCTTTGGGAAGCGCTGTCCTTATGGTTTCGATGAGGTTCTTCACGTCTTTTTGGAATTCTTGCCCTTTCCCTGCGGGCAATTGTATTGCGTCTGGCTGATACTGGTTGGAAAAGTTGTTCACGTAGCACCATTCATGTGGCACAGGTTCCGCGCTGGCACATTCCTCCACGAAGTTTTTGACCGCCGTTTTCCTGCCTGTTCCAGGATATCCCGCCACGTAAATGTTGAAACCTTGCTCTCTGATGCCTAAGCCGAACTTTAACGCTCTGACAGCACGTTCTTGACCGATTATCTCGCCGAGAGGCACAAGTTCCTGAGTTGTTTTGCAACGAATAACACTCGGGTCGCAAGTTTTTCTGAGACTCTCAATAGGCAACTCTTTAACCAAATTTACCCAATCTCCTTTACCATAACTCAGTCGCTAAGATTTTACGTGACGTGTTCGCTTTATATTCTTCGGTCAACCTGAAACGCGCGAATAAACTTTTTCACGATTTCGATATTTCGAACTTCAGGATGAAACAGCACCCCGTAAACCTCTTTCTGCTTATGTTTAATGGCGTAAACACAATTTGCGGATTCAGCCAGCACATTAAACTCAGCGGAAGGCAAAAGTGCGTAATTATGCAACGCGTACACCTTCAAGGTTGAAGAAAACAAGATGTTCTCCTTAAACGTCGCGATGTCGATCATTCCTATTTCACGGCACTTCTCCACGCGCCCGCCGAAGACTAAACCAATAGTTTGCATCCCAGCACAAATGCCTAAAACTGGTTTGCCGCAGTCTTTCAGCCACATGAAACGCTTCGTCTGGTCAAAAGTCACAGTGTCTTTCAGTGCACTGCCTGAAAGTATAATATTGTCGTAGCCGTTCAGGCTCGTTTCGTTTACTTCGAGGTAATGTTTAACAGTGCATTTTTCCAGTTCCTCAGCAATGGAAACGATTGGCAAAACAAACTCGTGAAAGCCGAAAGGGTTCTCTGTAGAATTCATGTCAACAACAAGAATCATTTTTCCGTCAACCGTGCTTGTTTTATCCTGAAAACTCCAGAATTGCCCTGTGCCTCCACTTCCGAGTCTAAAATCTCGATTTTCTTCTTGAATAATGGAGCGTCTAAAACTGTGGTTTCTATTTCCCCGCCTTCACCTGAAGGACTTAAACCGTACTCCTCGCTGAGAGACACAAGCTTCTGTATCAGGGCTTCGTCGATTTGTTTGCCAAGCCACTTTTTGTCAAGAGGATAAGCAAAAACCCCAGAGATTACTGTTTTGAAGCCTTCAGCCACAGTTTCTTCCAGAAGCGCTTTCTGGTTTCTCTTCCAAAGCGGGTTGACGCACCACACGCCTAAACGGTTGCATATCTGCTGGATTCGCGCGGCTTGGTAAACCGATTCCACAGTACCCGACACGACCCCTTCAATTTTGAATCCGTTTATTGCCTGTGTTATTGCCGCGTCCAAGTCTTTAAGTTCCTCTTCGGGTTTTCCCTCTGTCACCTTTCTTATTAGGGGTAAACCGAGGGCTTCGGCTTGCAATGCAGTTACGTCAATATTCGGCGTGTGGAACATGTAGCTTTCTTTGTTCTCAGAAACCAAAGTGATTAGGCATACGGCTTCGGCTTTTTCTGCTGCCTTGTGCAAGGCAAGTGTTGAGTCTTTGCCGCCTGAAAAAAGAACCCCGAGTCTCATTGTTTACCCTTTAGGCAGAAGCCCGCTTATATATAATGTGATATGTGCAGAATCGGTAAAACTATCAGCAACGGGAAACAAGCTATTTGCAAGTTTCAGTGTAAACAGTCATGTTTTGACGTTAACAATATTCTTGATTTCTTTAAGGGATCCAATTATTGCAGGGTTAATCTTTTTATGGACCACATAGACAGATATTGCGTAGCCACTGCTACCAATTTGTCGGGAGTAGTTTGCGCGTATGTTGATGTCGTTGTCAGCTAACACTTTGTCGATGTTGGCGAATACTCCGGGAACGTCTCGGTGGTGTATAAACAGGGTGTAGACGGGTTTTTCTTCGAATTCGATGGTTTCGCCGGCGTTAACGGAGCTGGTGAAGTCGCCTCCAAACAGGTATTTTGCGACGACCCTAGCAATTTCCGTGGACGTTTCCCGTTGCGCTTCGATGGTTGACGCACCCAAATGCGAGCTGAAGATGACGTTATCGAGCTCTTGCAGTTTGCTTTTGAACACTGCGCCTTCACCTTTAGGCTCTTCAGTGTAAACGTCCACGGCGGCGCCAGCTATTTGTCCTTCCTTCAACGCCTTGTACAGCGCCTCTTCGTCAACGTTGCTGCCTCTTGAAGTGTTAATGAGGTATGCAGTAGGCTTCATCAACGCGAGTTCTTTTTGCCCGACGATTATGGCTTTTCCGCCTGTGTGGATGCTCACGTAATCAGCTTTTGAAAGAACTTCCTCTTTGGAGACGTATTTCAAGGTTGATTCAGCACAGGGGCATATGTCGTACCCGATGACTTCCATGTCAAAGCCACGACGGGCTAGTTCGCCTACTCTTTGCCCAATTTTGCCGCAGCCTAAAATCCCCAGCGTTTTGTATGACAATTCGGTTCCCTTGAACGCCGACTTCTTCCACTTGCCGCCTTTCAGTGAGTTATGCGCTTGTGGAATGTTCCGTGAGATATTCAGCATTAAGCAGAGGGTTAATTCGGCAACTGCGTTGGTGTTTCCGTAAGGTGCGCACTTAACTACTATGCCGTTTTCCGATGCGGCATCCACGTCAATGTTGTCGTAGCCTACGCCTGCCCTACCTATTATTTTCAGTTTTCCCCGTGCGCCTGCCTCAATAACTTCGCGGGTTACTTTTGTCCCGCTTCTCACTATTAATGCGTCAAACTCGCCTATTTCCGCGATGAGGGCGTTTAAAGCTCTTTTCCGAGTATCGGTCTTTATGCCTAAGTCTTCGAGTACTTTTATGCCTTCACTTGCCAAGTTATCGTTCAATAGCACTTTCATGTTTACCCTTATTCTCCTTCAAGTTAAGTAGATTAATGCGGTGGATTATAAATCCTCAGCATCAGCACTCTTAAGCTTTTTTAACGTACTCTACCGCTTCTTCCACGTTTTGGAAGCCGTATTTCACTTGTTTGAACTCTTTCTTCAGAGCGATTACGTCTTCTTTGACTTCTGAAGGTTTACGTTTAGCCTTCATCACGCTGACCATCAAGTCACACAAGTGTTTGATGTCGCCTTCTTTGAAACCGCGTCTAGTTACGTCTTGGAAACCGATTCTTAAACCAGACGGGTTGTCACGGTCATCCTGATTATCGTACGGTAAGAGATTCTTGTTCAAGATTATGTTCGCGTCTTCGAGGTCTTGCGCTACTTTTTTGCCGCCTCCAAAGTTGCAGACATCCACAGCTAGCTGATGAGAGCGTGTGAAGCCTTTCGCGGAACATAAGACTTTGACGCCGTTCTCGCAGAGATATTGCCCAGCCGTCTGCGCGTTCTTCACTATCTGCCTCGCCAACTCTGTACCAAAAAGCTTCATCTCCAATGCTGCAACGCCCAGCGCTGGCAACCTGCCCAGATGGGTACTTGAAGTACTCAGTGGAAAGACCGCAAACTGAATTTTCTTAACTGCCTTAGCCAACCGTTGAGTCGATGGGTTTCCCATGATAACGCCGCCTTGAGGCCCAGGGAATGTCTTGTGCGTAGAAGAAGTAATGAAATCGGCCCCTTCGCGAAGGGGGTCTTGGAAAACTCCGCCGGCGATAAGCCCTAAAACGTGTGAAGCGTCGTATGCAACGTATGCGCCGACTTCGTCGCAAACCTCTTTCAACTCTTTTATAGGATGTGGAAACAGGAATAGGCTGCCGCCGAAAGTAACGATGCCGGGCTTGGCAGCGCGTATCACATCAATTGACCTGTCAACGTCAATGTTGAACTCGTCTATGTTGTAAACGTGGTTAATGTTCTCTAATCCGAGGACGTTGCCAGATAAACCTGTGTAGTCATGAGATATGTGTGCGCCACAGCTTAGCGGTGTCACGACCATCTTGCGGTTCTTCGCTGCCAGGGATAAACCCTTGAAAGTTGCCAGGTTTGCATGCGTGCCTGAGACGATGCGTACGTCTGCCCAAGTACATTTAAAGAGGCTTTTCATCAAGTCAGTGGCATAATCCTCGATAAGCATCATGTACTTCTGGCCCTGATAATAGCGCTTCTTAACGTGGCCCTCAGGGTCGTTTTCTCCTTCGGCGTATCTGCCTTCTAAGTCTGAGGCGAACGCTTGCATCTCCCGCACAGCAGGCGACTTTAGGCCTTCGCTGGCAATCATGTTTATGCATTCTGAGTCGCGATAATTTTCGTGGTTGCGACTTGCATCTATTAATTTTGTGAAGAGGTCTGCAAAGTCTTCCATCTTAATCGTTCCTCTGTTGAATACAACCGAAAGTAGGGTTTGCTATATTTAGCAATTACTGGAAAGAAATGCTTTTTCCCACTTGTAGGGGCGGTTTGTGTGGGATTTCTATTCGGTTTTTCAGGCGTTAATGAATAGTAATTTTTAGGCACGCCTAAAAGTTTATTAGAAAGACATCCGTAACACCTAATCTAGGCACGCCTAAAAATTGGTGAAAAACGTGAGCCGCAGAAGCGTAGAAGATTATCTTAAAGCAATATACGACCTATCAGAAACCAAACAGCCAGTAAGCACCACAGACATTTCCCGAACACTGAAAGTTGCTCCAGCCAGCGTAACTGAGATGCTTAAAAAACTAGCTGAAAAAGGATACATCACACACTCTCCATATCATGGAACAAGACTTACAGCTAACGGCAGTCGAACCGCTGAAAACATAGTCCGCAAACACCGATTATTGGAACGATTCCTACACGACGTACTAAAAGTTGACAAAACACAAGTACACGACCAAGCATGTGGAATGGAGCATTCGCTATCAGATGAGGCAGCGGAATCACTCTGCCGATTTCTAAGACACCCAGAAAGATGCCCAGACAACGGGAAAATAATTCCTCCATGCGACCTGCAAATAGGCAGCTGCGCAGAATGCATAGAACTACACGATAAAGGCTTGGAGGGAAACGGGAAAAACAATCGAAACCGAGTTGCTATAGGCAACCTTGAACAGGGGCAATGCGGCAAAATCTCTTTAATCAGAGGCGGCTACAACCTACTCCAGCGACTTTTGGACATGGGACTTGAACCCGGCACCAAAATTCGCGCTGTCAGAGTCACGCCGCCAAACGGTCCTGTTGAAGTATCTGTTGGGAATTCAAACGTAATCCTCGGAAAAGGCATGGCCTCAAAGGTTTTCGTAGTTTTTGAAGAAAACGGTTAGACATGAATGATTTCATGTTTTGTCAGGTTTAATCATTATCCAAAGAAGAAAATAATCAAAGCGACAAGTTGGCGACCACATGGAAAAACCGAACTCGAATAAACGTGAAGTACCTCTGACCGCTCTGAAAGCGGGAGAATCTGGAGTTGTTATTATCATAAGACAGGGGCATATAAGACGGAAACATAGAAGACATGGACATATAATTCACAGATCTCTAGTTCATGGAATTACAAGAGACTCCGGATTTGAAAAGAGACTCGTGGATATGGGTCTTACTCCCGGCACAAAGGTAACAGTCGTGAAAGCAGCACCCTTTCACGGACCTTTTGAAGTTCTTGTTCGAGGCTCAAGACTTGCCCTCGGCAGAGGTATGGCTGAAAGAATTCTCGTGGAGAAGGAATAATGAACAAGAAAAAGCTACTCATTGCCTTAGCAGGCAACGCTAACGTCGGGAAATCCGTTATTTTCAACCACTTAACAGGGTTACATCAGCATATAGGCAACTGGCCTGGAAAAACGGTTGAAAGAGCAGAGGGCACTCTTCACTTCAAAGGCTACACAATAGACATTGTTGACTTGCCCGGGATATACTCGCTTTCCACCTACTCGCTGGAAGAACTAGTTTCAAGAAAATACATCGCAGTTGAAAGACCCGACGTAGTGATAAACGTAATAGATGCTTCAGTTCTCGAGCGAAACCTCTTCTTCACTTTGCAGCTTATGGAACTGGAAACTCCGATGGTCATATGCCTGAACCAGATGGATATTGCAAAAAGCAAAGGCGTCCAAGTTGACGTAAAAAAACTTGAGCAACTTCTCGGAATTCCCGTTATGCCAACCGTTGCCGTAAAAGGCGTCGGTATCGCCAAGCTTTTGGAGAAAGCCATAGAAACCATTGAAAAGAAACAGGCGAAACCGCCACAAGTGACTTACGGCGAGGAAGTTGAAGAAAAAATTGGCAAAATCGTGGAAAAAATGAAAAACGTTCACTTAGTGTACCCTGCAAGATACGTGGGGATTAAGCTTCTGGAAGGAGATGAAGAGATAGAACGTGAAATCCAGCGAATAAACCCACAGATAGTAGATGCCGCCAAAAAGCTCGCAGGCGAAATTGAGTGCATCCACGGGCACTGCTGCTCAACCGTAATGACTTCGGAAAGATATGAAGCCGCTGGTTGCATTGCCCGAGCGGCGCAGAAACTGGTGTCTCCAATAAAACCCACTAAAGTGGAGCGGCTGCACAACTTCACTACGCACAGAGTCACAGGGTACCTCACGTTGGTGTTTTCGCTACTTCTGATTTTCTATTCCATCTTCACTTTTGGAGATTACACCTCAGGATTGCTAAGCGACTTGCTTTACGCTTTGGAACCATTCTTCGCAAGCGTGTTGGGAACAGGATTCGTGGGCCAACTTCTTTGGGGCGGCGCTATGGAAGGACTAATAGCAGGCATCACGATAGTTCTGCCGTACATAATTCCGTTTTACCTCATACTTTACTTCTTAGAGAACTCGGGATACCTGAGCCGAATCGCGTTCTTAATGGATAACATCATGCACAAAATCGGGTTGCACGGAAAAGCCTTCATCCCTATGATGCTTGGCTTCGGCTGCAACGTTCCAGCCTGCTTAGGCTGCAGAATAATGGAAACCCAACGGGAACGTTTGCTCGCCGCTTTTGTGGTAACCCTTGTACCCTGCGCGGCAACAACAGTCATCATACTCGGCTTAGTAGGCGACTACCTAGGCGTCCACTGGGCACTAGCCCTGTACATCGTTGACTTTGTGATTATTTTCGCTCTCGGACGACTGGCGTTCAAAGTCGTCCCCGGCGAACCAACCGCGCTAATCATGGAAATGCACGATTATCGCTGGCCACACATGAAAACCATCCTGAAACAAACATGGTTCAGAGTAGCTGAATTCATCAAAATTGCGTTTCCCCTCATAATCGTTGGAAGCCTCGCGTTGAAGCTGGCTGATGTTCTAGGTTGGCTGGAAACCATAGCATCAGTGCTCAGCCCCGTAACCGTCACGTGGCTAGGTTTGCCCGCAATTACGGGTATAACGCTCATATTCGGCGTCCTGAGAAAAGAGCTGTCTCTGGTTATGCTCGCCGCCCTGCTGGCACCAACCGGCTTAGCCAGCATGACACCCGTTCAGATGATTGTGTTCACGTTAGTGGCGATGCTGTACATACCCTGCATAGCAACCATAGCGGCGCTATTCAGAGACTTCGGCTGGAAAAAATCACTATTCATAACCGTGTTCGAAATAGCCTTCGCAATACTCGTCGGCGGAATAGCCATGAGACTATTAACGTTATTCATGTAGTCTAGTAGACTTGTACCGAAGAGAAGTTAGACCTTGCTAAACTAAAAAGGAAGTCGCAACAAAATCAAATGGGTCCCTGTTAATTGTTGGGTGTTTGCTGTTGAAGGTCTGTTGGTATTATGTCGTCTTTGAAGTGTTCGATGTTGCTGACTGTTCCAGTTTTTCCAAGGCTCAGTTGTCTTTCGCCTTTGAAGGTCGATGTTCTCGCGTTTTCTATTTGGACGGTGGTTCCAGCTGACACGGCGTCTATTTGGTCGTTCCATAGGCAAAGTTTGATTTTTCCAGTGTTGTCTTCTATTACTGCCTTGGCTAGGCTGGCGTAGTTGCCGTATCTGGTGAAAACCTGTTTCGGCTGGGTAACTTCTAAAACTTTAGCTTTCAAGTTAACATGGGTCATTCCAGCCCGCAAATTTTGAATGGAATAGGAAGCTGGAGTCCTGCTTCTTTTAGCCTCATGTTTACGAACCATGTCAGTTCCCATGAAGGTTCTAATTGGGTTGCCCTCTTTCTTTAAGAAGGATTGAGACACCGATAACTGCGCGACAACTTTAGAGTCTTCGGTAATCAAAAATATTATCTTGTCTTTTATTTTGCCGCGGCATTCTATTGAAAGGTTGCCACATCTGGATTTTTGGTTTTCTCCAGCTGAGAGCAAAGCACAGAATAAAGTGTCAGGGTTAACTTCGTATTTTGCAGAAAGAAAAGCAAGATATTCACCTGACGATTTTTTACGTTTCACTTTCTTATTCACCTCGTTTAAATCACATTTTAAGGTAACCTTTGTTTCTAAGCCATTCAGTCTGGTTCTTTCGGTAACGCCAGAAAATATCGCCTCGCGTTTCCGACTGGAAATCCCAAGGAGAAACCAAAACAATATCGCCCTCACGAATCCACACCCGCCTCTTCAGTTTACCTCGAACTCTGCAAACCCGCTCTTTACCGTCCTGGCACTTCACCAAAATCCTTTCAGCCCCAAGTATCTTAGCAGCTAAACCTAGAACATCAGTTCCCGCTGGCAACACCATTCTTTCAAGGTTTCCCTCGTTTTTGACTTTTCTCTTACCCAATTTTGAAACACCTTAGTCGGCCGCAATTTGACTGACTAAATAGCCTATTAATCAGAACAACCGGAGAAAAAGCAAAAAGCACGCAACGCGTAGCCGATCTAACTCTTCCTCTTTGGAATTCCGACTTTCATATATAAGGTGCAGAGTACACTATATTAGTCTGACTATAGAAATAACGCGTTTTTCATATTATTTAACCATGTTTTCGCAATTTTACACTCTGAAATTTTTGCGCTGTTCATTTAAAAGATGTACCCACTTCTGTTTCATCAACGTCTCTACTAAGAAGGCAGGCTACTATAAAGGTCGTTGTTAAAAGAAAAAAGCTTGCGCTAAAGCTTTTTCAGAACAAACGTTCTCAGCCGTTCATACCTGTTTAGGAATCGGATAATCTTTTTTGACACGGTAACTATTTGCTTGTCAAAAAGCCTAGACGCCACAAGCGAAGCAACAAAAACGAAGACACCTAAGAAAGCCGCCTGAACCGCGTTGATTGCACCCAAATACCAAACCACAAGGAAATAGATTAAGGCGCTTATCAAAGACATAAGCACTGAGCGAACCACAAAATACAGTCTCTGGGTCCGCACAGATTCCGCGATAACGGCATTCATCGCCCCTCTTGCGCCCGTCAATTGAAAGCTTGCATCGACTGCTTGTTCAGCGATTATTCTATCAAGGTCTTTTTGCATGGTTTGAATCAATTGGTCGTTATCATCCAAATCTGCTTTTGGCATCTTAAGCTTCAGCCTCTTTTCAAGCTATTAGAAGAGCATTTGTAAATAAAACTCATTCTCAACTACACGGCGGGTAAACAGCGGATTCGTGTTCTATTGTCAAGATAATCCAGGAAAGCAAAGAACAGTGAATTCCATAAGATAAATATAAACTTCAATCGCAGAGTCGGAGCAAGAAACTTGCAAATATTCAAATAAAGGTGGCAATCTTTTTATATTGTCTCTGAACTCTATTGGTTGGAATTTATTTTTCCATTCCTCGGTTGAGGCTCTGTTCATATGAAGGACAAAAGAGAGGAAATTCGTCGTAGATTGCCGCGGCTGGTAACGAACCTGATAATGGCAATTATCTTTTGGATAATAAGCGCGTTCATACCGCCGACGCTTCCGAGCCTAATCGTACCGGGGATAAACACGGAAGCTTCTACGCTCGTGTGGATTCTCACAATAATTATCACTGCAATTTTTCTGATACGCGCATTAACTGACGCGTTAGTACTAGGCGACGTATTAACGGATGCTATAACCAAAAAGTTAGGCGTAAAAGAAGAGCAAGCGTCTAAGAGAGCAGCAAGAGAGCTTGTTTACATAATAGCTATAGTGCTTGTAGTCACAGCCTTATCCCCCATTCTACTCAACATCCAAGATGTTGGATATTACCTGTCAACAGCCACAGTTTACATTGGACTCGGATTGGTCATCCTTTTCATATATGACATCGGCAGGATTGTATACAAAATCATTGAAGAGAAGGCAGAAGCGCTCGCTGACTATGTTTCACAGGCAAAGCAGGACAAGAGCAGTGACTAAACATGGTTCCGGACACAATCGTCCTGATTTTACTCCTCATCTACGTGCTGATACTACTCATCTCCATCCTTGAACTAACGTCACTGTCTGTCGCCGCATTAGTCGGCGCCGTACTCGTTGCATGGTTTGGAATCCAATACGGCACTTTCACCTATCAAGACGCGTTAAGCTTCGTAGATTTTCAACTTTTAGGGCTTTTAATAGGCACCATGATCGTTGTAGAAGTAGCTAAAAGAGGCGGCTTGTTCAACGTTTTCGCGTTATACGCCATAAAATTCTCTAAAGGAAACCCCGGCAGGCTTTTTGTCGCCATCTGCGTTACTGCCGCTCTCGTCTCAATGTTCCTCAGCGACCCCACAGCGATGCTGCTGGTAGCTGCAGCAACTGTTACAATAACCAAGCTTCTACATTATGATCCAACACCATACTTTTTGTCCGCTGCTATTATGATAAATCTCGGCGGCACTAGCACGCTGATAGGTTCAGTAAGCAACATGATTATCGGAATAGACGCAGGACTGAGCTTCGCTGACTTCCTAAGCTACCTCGGCATATGCGAAATAATATTGTGGGCTTTGACAATTACAGCTCTATATTTCGTTTTTAAATCGCGCTTGGGAGAGAAAAAAGTTTTGCCAGAATATAACCCTAAGGAAGGCATAAAAGACAAACAAATTTTTCAACGGTCCGCCTTTGTTCTCGTTATCTTGATAGTTCTTTTCTTGACTCTGGATCAACTAGGCGTAGGAGCTGAGGCCGTAGCTTTGGGTTGCGCTGTTCTCGCTTTATTGATTTGCAAAGTGGATCCCGCAGAAATCTTTAAAGAAATAGATTGGGAAACCGTTTTCTTCATCGGAGGATTCATGTTCATAATTGCTGGTTTAGAAAGAACCCAATTCTTGAGTGACATATCAATGCAGCTTTTCAGTGTTGCTGGAGGCAGCTCCCTCGTAGCGACTCAAATGACATTATGGTTCAGTGGAATTGCAAGCGTGTTTGTCAGTAATATAGCAGTGGCTTTGACTTTCACTCCGATTATCGGCGCTCAAATTGGTTCAGGCTTAAACTTGAACGCCGTATGGTCTGGCCTAATCTTAGGGACAAATCTGGGAGGTGCCACTACACCCTTCAGTGGCGCTGTAATGATGATGGCGATTGGTACGCTCAAACGTGAAAAGATTTCAGTTAAGTTTAGTGACTTCACAAAGATAGGGATAATCACCTCTCTCATTCAACTGGGCTTTTCAAGCTTCTATCTTATACTAAGATTCGGATTAATGGGTACGTGAGGTAAATGTGGAAAATCAGAAAATGGTTTGAAAGAAAATCTGTCTCAAAGAAAGAATACGAAGAAGAGAAACGAGAATTCGAAATGGCCATCGGGAAACCATTCATAAACCTGAAAATAGAACTCCCAGAAGGCTTTGAAGACCAGCGCACACCATTCCTAAAACTGGAATACGATGAAGAATTTCTAGACGAAATTAAAGACCTCATAAAAAAGAACCTGCTCTTCAAAAGAGAAAACGCAGAAGCAACAGCCACCGACAACTAAAGGCTCCAACATATAAACACAGTGAAGAAACTGTAATCGAAAAACTACCCGAGGCAAGTTTCCAAAGCTACTACAACAACACTAACGCCAAACCAAAGTATGTTTCACATTACACATTAGAACCAAAGTAGTGTTAAAAGCGCCGGGAGGGGGATTCGAACCCCCGCGGCCCCGAGAGGCCACAAGCTGCTTGGTGCCTTCGCGAAAGCGAGGCATCTCCAGGCTTGCTCCCTACCTGGCTAGGAGACCCCGGCACGGGGAACTATACTCCATTTTTCTGCACTTCTTGGCTGGAGGTAGTTCACAAACAACCTCTAAGAGCTGCTTAATTTAAAGCTTTATTGAAATTCCAAAACTAATACGCTGCTAGGCTTGGGGGACCCAAAAGGGTAACCCTCCGTTCGTTTCTCGGGCACCGGTGCTTCTTTCTCTTCGGTTAAGATTAGACTGTTGACTCGCGGGTATTTGTGTTTTCTGCATTTACTCAAAAAGGTCTAATTGGGTTTCTATCGAAAAAGCTTCAATCTCTTATAGCATGCTGGTTTGGAAGAGACGGGAGGGTGGCAGTAACCCAGTTTCTCGTCAATATCTATTTTTAATTTTCAGGCGTTTACACGCTACATTATCATCCCATCTGGAGTTATTGATGTTCCATAATCTAACGTATATTCTGCCAAGCGGCCCCTGCTTAGGAGGATACAAAACAGGATCTTCTTTATGGTTAAGAGTAACCCCCAGAAAAATATTCGAGATAGCTGACGGTAATTCTGAAGGTTTTGGTGGTGTAACCTCAAAGGCGCTGGTAATTACTGTTCCATCGAATCTTGAATGAGCTGGTACATTAACATGTTGAAGGTTTGTTGTGGTTGGGCCCACTTTGATGCCCTTTACTGTCCACTCTTTTGGTGGTTTGTGTGTTTCGCTTAAGCCAATGTAAAGGCGCACAGCAACATCGTTTGCAATCCTCGGACCCCGGTTATGGACTTTAACAAATACGTACCCTTTCTTCCCTCGCAACTGTTGTAAATTAGTAATGGGTGGACTATCAGGGTTGTTATAGATGGTAACCCATATATCTGGCGAGGAGAAACTGATTTCCTTTGAGGGTTTGATACCATGATCCTCAATGCTGTCTCTGACGTAAACGTCAATAAAGTTGAGGCCGCCAGTTACTACTAGAGCAAATCCTTGTTTCTTTTCTATAGTCGATTGAGTCGCAATGTTTATTCCCCGCACACGTACTTGGTAAACGCCAGTGCGAGGGCGATTAATTCTAACTTGTTGAACATTATTGTCTGCAGGAGCGCCGAATTGCTTTAACCCAGAAGGCGGTGTGACTTCGAGGCGTAAAGTATTAACGAGCCCTCCAGCTGGTGGGGTGCTAGGATAATCTGTCCACACTAACGTAGCCTTAAATGGAACCTTGGTATTCACAATATTGAATTTGTATATTCTGGAATCGCCTGTTCCGAGAACAATCCTAGGATTATCTCGAAACTCAAGTTTCCTTGGATAATTATGGAAAAGTGAATTATTCAGGTTTACTCTTCCCCATCCTTGATTATTTTCTGGAGGCTCTCCTAGTTCAGATGACGTATACTGCCCAGTCAAAGTTGACGCGCCGTGAATAAGCAACGCTTTCAGTAATGCGGCTGTTGGTGTATGTCGGCAAGCTTTCGTTAGATATTGTCGCATTAAAGTTACGACTCCCGCAGTGAGAGGGGTGGCCATGCTTGTTCCGCCAAAGTACATGTAAAAAGGTCTCAAGGGATCGGCTATGTCTAACAATCCCCAACCCTCACCTGTAGCAACACTTGATCTAGTTGAAAGAATATTAGTGCCAGGTGCAACCACATCTGGCTTAACTCGCCCGTCATCTGTAGGTCCTCGACTACTGAAAGCAGCTAATCCTTCAGGATCGTCAGAAGGCGTATCACCGTTTAATGGGTCAACAGGAAAATCTGCTCCCCAGTAATGACCGTAGGTGTTTTGAGCTCCTCCAGCAGCGCGATTACTTTCTGAAGCTCCGACAGAGATGCAATTCTTTGCGCAGGATTGAACGCTCAATGAATCGAAATCCACTACTCCATCTCTATCTGCATCAGTCCCCGCATTGGCTACAGCAAACAAAATAGTCATGTACTTATGTTCCCAAACAAATTCATCAATTTCCTTTGACGAGCTGTTGTAGTTGCCCTCTAGAGAATTACCAAGGCTATCATGTGTAGCACCCCAACTATTGGTGTGAATTCTTGCTCCTGGAAATCTACGACCATTGACAATTTGCGTATTATAAGCTTGCTGAAAAAGATCATTAAGATTAGCTGGAACGGACAAGCGCTCGCGACCAACAAGGTCCACCCAACCCAAGGCTTGAAATATTAAACGAGAGCTAAACGCCATACCTCGAATATTCCCGTTTGATTCACTACCGTTACCAAGAACCGAACCTGTAACATGAGTCCCGTGCCCACTCGCTGGATCATCGGTTCCATCACCGCTTTGATCATGAATATTAATTATTCTGCCTTGGAAATCGTCATGCATTGTTGCATCGTTCGCACCAGTATCCAAGCCTGTATCAGCAACTCCAACAACTTGCCCGTCGCCATCCAATCCATGATTATTCCAAACTGGTTGAACAGCTATTAATCCACTGGCCACGTTGTTGAATAACTCAGGGATTCCATAGGGTTCTATCCACGATACACAAGGGATTTTTGCCAGTTTTTCAATTCTGGATGGATCAAGCGAAATTCGAATAGAGGACTTTCCGGTAACAATAATTCTTCCTTCCAACTTTTTGATTTCTTCGGTAACACTTCTTAAACATTTCAAATCGTGTAGCAAAACATTGAGGTTGCCTTGCTCGACATGCTTAAAATCTTCTTGAGGTCTCACTGACAACTCAGCGATGTCTTTCACAGGGACCTTGCCTTTTCTACCCAACAATACTGGACTTACCTTATATATTGGCTGAAATACTCCAACCCATCTTACAAAAGGTAATCTAGCTACTTCCGCACTTGTTTGAGGTGACATCTTAGTTAAAAACGCGTTCTCAGGAAGGTAGTCCTTTAGAGTTCCTCCCATGACCTTAATCTTCTTGCCCCATGTAGATTTTACTGGTCCGATGAATTGTAGAATCCAGTAGTTGTTTTTCTTGGTCTCTTCAACGTCGAGTTTAAAAGAAGGTGGTGGTACAGGAGTTTTTGAGGTTTCAAACTCGACCAACTTCAGCTTTATCTTGTTATTATCCTCTTGCACTGCAAAACTGAAACCTTGTTCTTCTAAATCACGGAGTTGTTTATCATCAACTTCTGACAATATTCCATCAGGATAAGTTGCTAAGACTTTTGATACATTTTTCCTAATTTTGAGGCGTTTTTGTTTTTCGCTTTTATCAGCATAAACAATTATTGTTTTTAGAGCCATGTTAAAGTCACCCTACATATTTTCTTGATATGTTATTACTCAATATCAAAAAGAAAAAATAATTGAGCGAATCTTTGTTTCTTGGAACTATTATATAAGTTTTATATTGAAACCTGATGCCAATTATCATAGCTGAAATTGAATCATATACAACAAGAAAAGCGTAGGTTGTGGAATATATTGGCAACACGAGTGTTCCGGACTAGCAAAAGGATTAATTATGAAACGGCTGTATTATATTTTGAGGATTTTTTGGTTTCTTGAGGGAGTGGATGATTGATGGCTGAAATTGGTTCTAGTCGTTATAAAACTGAGTTGAATACTTTTGAGCAAAGGCGTAAGGCGGTTGAGGAAAAGGCTGAGAAGCGGTTTCGGGAACGTTTGGCATTTAGGTCTGAGTTAAAAGCCAAGATTAACTTGGAAGGTTTATTTGCTGTTGAGGCTGAATCTAGGGTTAATACTCGACTTAGCATTGGTGATGTAAATGATAGCCTTTTTCTTGAACGTGTCCACGGCAGTAGTGACTTGCTTGGAATTAATTATCTTGAACGTGGAATGAATGCTTCGCGGTCAGTATGTCGCATACAGGTAAGGGATCAGAGTGGCTTATTGTTGGGATTTGGTACGGGATTTCTCGTGTCTCCAGACCTTTTAATTACGAATAATCATGTATTGGATTCAGTTGAATCTGCCAGGCGTAGTCTAGCTGATTTCAACTTTGAAGACGATTCAAATTATATTCCAAGAGACACGAAGACTTTCTGCTTTGATCCTCAACGGTTTTTCCTCACGAACGAAGACCTTGATTTCACTCTGGTTGCTGTACATTGGCAAGCCATTGATGAAACACCTTTAAGCGATTTTGGACATTTAAAGCTGGTTCGGGATTCAGGTAAAGCACTTGTCCAAGAGTATGTTACGATTATTCAGCATCCGGAAGGAGCTGCTAAGCAAGTAACGGTTAGAGAAAACGAAATTGTTGATTTGCCTGAAAACTGCATCCACTATCTTACTGATACAAAACCTGGTTCTTCAGGTTCGCCCGTGTTCAATGACCAATGGCAAGTAGTTGCTTTGCATCATGCAGGAGTTAAGAAGAGGGACGACCGAGGCAGAGTATTGTCTATTCACAATGATTTGCCATGGGACCCAGCGACTATGAGTGAAGAAGCTATTGCTTGGGTAGCAAATGAGGGAATTCGCGTTAGCTGTATATTTGATAAGGTTCAAGAAATGATTAATAATCTTCCTCCAGAGCAGCAGAAACTGGCGATTGCTGCTTTCCCAACGATAACGTCTGGGGATGAAGAGGTTTCTGAGGAAATTACCCTTGGAGATTCGTCTCCCGAATGGTATGAAAATGTTACGGGTTATGATCCTTCATTTCTCGGTAAAGATGTGCCTCTACCGAAGATTCCGGACAATTTAGAAAAAGATCTTGCACCATTGAAGAGTGGGACTGGAAATGTCCTGAAATATACGCATTTCTCAATTGTCATGAGCAAGAGTAGAAGGCTAGCCTTTTTCACGGCTGTCAATATAGACGGTAATAATTTTGTTGATGTCGAGAGAGATAGGGATTATTGGTATTTTGACCCACGTATCGAAACTGAATACCAGTGCGGTCCTGAAATCTATAAAAACAACCCACTCGACAGAGGTCACTTAGTAAGAAGAATGGATCCAAATTGGGGCGACGAAGCGGTCGAGGCTAACAGGGATACATTTCATTTCACCAACTGTGCTCCTCAACATAAGAAACTTAATCAGCAAACATGGTTAAGCTTAGAAAGGTATATACTCAAAAACGCAACAAAATATGGTCTGAAGGTTACAATCTTCAACGGTCCAGTCTTTCGAGTAGACGATATGAGTTATCGTGGAGTACAAGTTCCAGCTGAATTCTGGAAGATCGCGGTTATGATTAAAGATGATGGAAAAATGTCCGCTACAGCCTACCTGCAAACCCAAAAGAACCTCATAGAAGACTTGGAGTTTGCATACGGCAAATACCGAACCTATCAAGTACCCATTTCAAGAATAGAAGCACTTACAAAACTTAATTTCGGAAAACTTCGCGATCATGACCCCTTAGCAGACGTCGAAGGAGCATTAGTGCGATCGATTAGCGGCCCGAACGACATAAAACTGTAAACCTATCGCACATTGGCCTTGAGCGCACCCTACACTGTATGTTAATCCCTTTATTGTTTTGTGGCTAGGGAAAACCATTTGACAATTAGATAGCTTTGAGATTCCGCCACGAGGAATTGCAAGCGCAATGGGGCTAATTTTCATGTTGAGTCGTTTCTCTGGTTTCTTTTTGAATTAAATTGTTGTTTTTTGAGCTCGTTGGCTTCTGGCCTTAACTTACTGAAGTTTGAGTTTCGCCAGCAGTTTGCATGTCGCTCGCTTCTTGCCCCTTTACTACTTCTACTTTTCCGCTCATTTCAACATATTTCTTTTCTGGTGTGGGTGATGAGTCTTCAATTTTTGGCTTCAATTCGTTGCATTTATTTTTTAATTCAACGTATTTTACTTTGAAATCAGCTGAAACTCGACGATAGAAAAGCTCTATATTTTCGCGTTTATAGATTTCCCGGATAATTTCTTCCAGTTCAGATTTGGTTAAATCGTACTTTTGTATCCTTAGTTTGAATTGCTGAGCTAAAGTCATTCTTTGTGTAAATTCTTTCAATTGGTCTTTAGTTAAAAGATCTCCGTATTCGTCAACAATATTAAATTCTGCAAGGTCTGTTTTAAGAAACATAGAAATCTCACTTTGGTAGTCTTTGGGGTCGAGAATCTCGTAGTCAACCATTTTTTTCAGCAAAGTTCTTGACATTCGCCGGAATTCTGGCTCTAATGGTGATAAATAGCTCTTTGATAGGTATCCTAGGATGTAAGTTAGAAATGCATAAAGTATGCTTTCTAAATCAGCATATGCTTCTCGGAAAGCTTGAAA
>JAFGLT010000033.1 GCA_016927895.1 Candidatus Bathyarchaeota archaeon
AGTGTCAAAATCGTCGCCAGCGTTTATTGCATCTGGAACTCGGTCTACTTCAGACACGGACAGCAACTGGTTGGTTGAACTAAAAACTCCAATCAAGTCGTCTAATTCATGGTAGTCAGACCCCCCATAATTGTCAACCGTGCCTTCAAAACTAATCAGTATAGTGTCGCCAGCGGAAATACCGTTACTCTGCAAATCAGCAATGCCTGGAGATTCCACACCAGAATTATCTCGGGGATCTACGTACAAGTATGCGCCTCTGACCGATACGTCAACTTCAATTGAACCGTTCGAAGCCTTCACTTGAGCTCCAACTCCAGAAAATGTAACAACCAGAAACGTTGATAGCAGCAACGCAATTAGTATTTTCTTACTTATTTGTCGCATAAACTCAACATCCTATGAGCGAAAATATGATATTTGCTGCGTTTGCTTATAGGGTTTATGGAATACACATGATGCGCTCTAATTAAAACAACTTGTTAGCTTACCGAGTCAGTTCAATAATTCAAAAGGCTCTTATCCCAAGGCGATAGATTGAAAAATTCGATAAAAATGATGGTTTTGTTGGGAGTGGAGATATAGCCACTTGCACCGAGGCTACCTCACTTCGCCCACTTCAGTCTAATATTAAAAAAAGAGAACATAATGAGGAGATATCGCCACTTACCTCAGAAATGCATATTTCAGGTAGGATGGTTTTTTCTGTGAAGTAATACCGCCAGTAATGTTGTTGTGATTAGGGTTGTCAGAATCAAGTATGCCGAAAGTTCGGGTATCAGAGTGATTTCTGCATCAAAAGGCACATCAGCACTTATTATAACATATCCTGTGAAAGGATCATTCGTAAATGGTGCTGATTGGGATAGATCTATTGTTAGTGATTGACCAGTATTTATTTGCTTATTTTCGGTGGCTAAATGAGTATCGTTTTCTAAATAATAGTCGAGAGCAAAATTTCCATTAATGGTGCCGTTATTGTTTATAACAAAAACGCTAGAAACTCCAGAGGAGTCCCGATAGATAGGGCTTAAAGTCTCAGTATAAACTCCCACGCTTGTTACTTTGTCAATCAAGAAACTTGATGTAACCAAAAGTATTGTTATCATCAACATATTTTTGTTCAAAGATATCTTAGGATTCATAACGGTCTGTTCATTTTATGTTAGGTTTACTAATAAAGCGTGTGCACTAAAAAAGGGAAATTGGGTCTTGTTTCGTGCGGAAAGTGTTCTCTTCCTTCTGGAGATGATGGCTATGAGCAGTGTTGCCATCATTAATAGTGAAATAATTGTGAGTGCTCGTAAATCCGGTATTATCTCTATCTCTCGTGTTGTGTGTTCATATTCGAAATAAATCCATCCGTGTGTCCCGTTGTCATAGAGGGTGTAGTTCCAATAGGTTGGATTAGCTCCATCAATAGTTACGTTGAATGGTTCAGACATTACTTCGTATGGTATACTTACTCGGCAGAACCCATGAGTTTGATTAGCTGTCATATTGGATACGTGCATTGTTATTGTGCTGTTAGACGCAAAATACTGGAAGCTTTCTATGGTGGAGTTGGAGATAATGTTCACTTGTTTTCCCAGAGAAGTGTTGAAACAATGAAACATGCCCATTAGAGGATAGTAGTCTGTGTCGTTTGCATCAATGACCTGCGGAGTATCTCCTATTCCATCATGACTTAAGTCAACACCAGTGTAGTTGCTCCAATAGTTACCTTCAATACCATCATCCCATTTATTCGCATAACTTAGATCGACGACGACCTGATTGGTATTGTTGATTAAGTTGTTATGGTGAAACGTGTTATTTGAAGACTCCTCAAGGTAGATGCCAAGATATTCGTTGTCTATTATGTTGTTTGCAGAAACGATGTTAAAGTCCGAACTGGCGGAGTTGATACCAACGCTATTGTTTCTTATGTCATTCCCAAATATGGTGTTATTGTTTGAAGACGAAGGGTTAATGCCCCACCAGTTGTTTGCTATTATGTTGTTTCTAGATATGGTGTTGTTAGAAGAGTTGTCGAGCATGATGCCACTTCCGCCGATTACAACCGAGTTATTTGCAATATCGTTTTCAGAAATCGTGTTGTTAGATGACTCTGAGATATAGATGCCAGAGTTGTTGTTTTCTGTTATGTTGTTTCCCGAGATCACATTATCAGCAGAATTGAATCTAACCCAAACACCGATATTATTTTCGCTCATGCTGTTGCCTAAGATTGTGTTATTGGAAGAAGCATAAAGCTGAACAGCTTCAACGCCATCTGTTATGGTGTTGTCTGTTATCGTGTTGTCGGAAGAGTTCTCAAGGTAAATGTTTCCCTCGTTGAATGTTATGTTGTTTTCCAAGATGATGTTCAGGATTGACGACTGAAGATAGATTCCATATCCAAACCCCATGACGTTTAAGTTTCTGATTGTCACATTGCTTACGCTTGTCAGATTGAAGCCGTATATGAGAGTCCCCGAGCCGTTGACTGCGTATCCGTCTCCGTCAACTATTATGTTGCTTCTCTCAACTACTATCGAATCGGCGATGTCGTCTGTTAATGTGTATGTAACATTGTTTTCATTGGTAATCTTGTTCGTGCCCTCAACCAAACCATTAGACCTAATGTAAATGGTTCCAGACGCGTATGCAACCATATTCACTTTGAAAAATGCTAATCCAGTTGCTCCTAGCAACAGAGCCACAATCCCCCAAACCAAAATGTTTCTAAGCAAACCCTTCACGTTCATGCTAAAATCCCCAATGTAATCTAAACATTGGTGTCCAAAGTCTTATAACGCTTCTCACAAAAACCCACATATGGGCAAATTTCTTTTTCAAAAAAGGGAAAAAAGGTTACGTGGTACATGGGAAAAATGCCTAAAACGAACGAGGCTATCTCACCTCGGCCACTTTGATTTTGCTTATCCTAAAAAAGAGGGGAATAGTTGCGGGAGACATCGCCACTAACGATATAACTTTATAAATACATCTATGGTTGCTGTTGCAATTCTCTCTGCTGTTCAGACGGCTTTTTGTTTCTCAGCAGCGGGTACACAAACTCGATAACCACTATTAGTATTATGAGGGCTATGACTATGGGCAAGCCCACGGAGTTGCGCATGAACAGCACAATATGCCCAAACCAGGGAATGCGCATAACCACTTTGCCAACCACCAAGTCCTCGGGAACCCCTTGACCACTGTTCCACGGGTCGTACTCGCTTCTTTCAGGCGTGGCTGGCCACTTGTTGTAGCCATTTCCGTCGCCTTTAGTGTAAAAATATAATACCCCATCCCTCTCCTCTGTAGCAACTATCCTGTGTACAATAAGCTCGTCTTCGTCACCAGGTTTGTGGAAGACAATTATGTCGCTTTCGGGGTAATCCGCGTTCAATTCCGCTGGATTCACTCCTTGAACGATAATGAGGTCGCCTATGTGCAGGGTGTGGGAAAATGGGTGTGTCCATCCGTCGCATGCGCCGTTTTGGGGTATGCACATGCTACCGCTTACTACTGCTAAAGCGGGGTATGATGTGTTCAGGACTACTTGTGACCCGTACCAGAAGCCGAAAACTGCTAGAGCAATCAAGCCGATGACAACTGCGGTTTGGACGTAGTCATTATTCCAAATTTTCTTGAGATTAGCAGTCAAAGCGGGGCCTCGGTTGAATTGAAGTATTCTTGTTCATAAAGCAATCTATGTTATAAAACTTAACGCTGCCAAAAAAGGAAAAATGAGGAATTTGAGAGTTAATTGCAATTACTTGCGTTGCTGCTCGTTGACTGCTCTGTTGACGCAGATTTAGATTTTCTTTTTACTGAGTACTTCGCGGAAGCTGGCGTGACATTTCGGGCATTCATACAGCCCGATTTCCAGCTGCATCCTCTTTCCTTGCTTGTCTGGACGACCGGCCATCTTCCATGATTTCTTCATCTTTGGAACGTCGGCTCCACATTTAGGACATTTAGCCATTTACTTTCCTCCATGATATTACGGTTCCATCGTTTCTTACTATGATAGATATATAATTTTCCATTGTTTTCAAATAGAAACTTTCTGTTTAAACATCAAAATTAAACACTTTTATGTTAAAAGCATGGAAAAACAAAAAACAACCTGGAAAATTGCAAAACAAAATGTGATAAACGCGTTTTTTCTTCGCTTTAATTTAAAAATTTAAGACGTAACCTCTTTCAAAAACACGCCAAAACGTTTTTACCGTTGATTCTCCGCTTAATCTCTTCGATACCCTGAGGTCTACCTGAAATTGCAGGATTCTGAAAGCGTTTTTGAGATGCTTGTTAAGCCAGTTCGAAGGCTCATCGAACAGAAAGGCTTCCCAGAACCCACTGAACCTCAGGAGAAAACAATTCCCAAGATACTCGAGGGCAAAAACGTCCTTTTGATTTCGCCCACGGCAACAGGCAAAACTGAAGCAGCGTTTCTTCCATTGCTTAGTATGCTATTGCAGGCACAGCAGACGCCGGGGATAAAAGTTTTGTATATTACACCGTTGCGGGCTTTGAACAGAGACATGCTTGAACGGCTTGAATGGTGGTGCAACAACTTGGACATCAAGTTGGCGGTCAGGCACGGCGACACTGACACCAAAGAGAGAACGCGCCAGTCCAGAAGTCCTCCAGATGTACTGATAACCACGCCTGAAACGTTACAAGCCATGCTGTCTGGTTGGCTGCTGCGGCAGCACCTGCAAAGCTTGCGGTGGGTGGTAATTGACGAGGTGCATGAACTGGCAGACAGCAAACGGGGAAGCCAGCTGTCTTTGGCTTTGGAGCGTGTCAGAAACTTGGCGCATACAGACTTCCAAATGATAGGGTTGTCCGCCACTATAGGCACCCCTGAGAAGGTAGCTCAGTTTCTCGTGGGTAACAACCGACCCGTAGAAATCATTCGCGTGCCCGTCGCTAAAATGATGCGGTTGGAAGTAGTTTTTCCGAAGCCAACCGAGGACGACGTGAGGCTCGCAGGTAAACTTTACACCCACCCCGAAGTAGCAGCCCGCTTACGGCTTATACGTGAGTACATGGGCAAACACAAGTCTGTGCTCCTGTTCACTAACACCCGCTCAGTCTCGGAGGTGCTGGCAAGCAGGTTCAAAGTTTGGGACATAGACTTTCCCGTTTCCATTCACCACGGATCACTCGCTAAGCCCTCCCGGATAGCAGCGGAAACCGGGCTTAAACGAGGAAGCCTCAAAGGTTTAATCGCCACCAGCAGCCTTGAGTTAGGCATAGACGTAGGCCGCATCGACTTGGTTATTCAGTACATGAGTTCCAGGCAGGTTGCAAGGCTTATTCAACGGGTGGGCAGGGCAGGTCACCGAGTAGGTCGCGTGGCGAAAGGCGTGATTATCGGCATGGACTCTGATGACACCTTAGAGGCGTTGGTTATCGCACGGAGAGCTTTGAAAGAGGAGCTGGAGCCTGTTCAAGTTCCACCTAAACCGTACGACGCTTTGACTCATCAGATTGCGGGTTTGCTTCTTAAGAAAAGGCGTTTGGAATTCGCCGAGATTTTGGAAGTGGCACGAAACGCTTACCCATACCAGGGTGTAACGATGGAGGATATTGAGAAGTCGCTCAAGTACATGCATGAGCGTTTTCCACGGTTGGCTTGGGTTTCCTTTGAGGACCAAGTGGTTTTGAAGCCTTCGCAAACCAAGGCGCTTTTCGAGTACTACTTTGACAATCTATCCATGATTCCCGTAGAGAAACAGTTTCTAGTTGTGGACAATGCAAGCGACACGTCAATTGGAGTGCTTGACGAAGCGTTTATGGCGGAGTATGGCAAGGTTGGAACCAAATTCATCATTAGGGGCAGCCCGTGGCAGATAATGCACACCACTGAAGACAAGGTTTACGTCAGGTCTGTCGATGACCCCACAGGCGCCATACCAAGCTGGATAGGCGAAGAAATTCCTGTGCCTTTCCAAATAGCGCAGGAGGTGGCTTGGATTAGAGGGTTCGTGGAACAGAAAATTCACAGTGGGCTTTCACCGGAGGAAACCAGCGAGTTGCTCAGCCAGCGGTACCCCGCTGACAAGGACACTATACTGCGTGCTTTGGCGGAGACAATTGAGCAAGTGAACGATGGCTTGGCAGTTCCCACAGATAAGCGGATAGTGCTTGAGGACTGGGAGGATTTCGTGGTAATCCACGCTAATTTTGGTTCTCTTGCGAACAGGGCTCTGGCTCAGCTGTTGGGGGATGTGCTCTCGGATAAACTTGGTCACGGAATTGTTGTTCAGCATGACCCTTACCGCATCTTTGTGCAGACAATGGGCGCAGCCAACGTAGATCGTATACTAGAGGTTTTTGATGAATTGCAGGGTATGCCTGAAGAATCAGTTAAAGGCGCGCTTACCCGGTCAACTGTGAAAACAGGGCTTTTCAAGCGGCGTGTAATCCATGTCGCTCGCCGTTTTGGCGCATTGAAAAAGTGGGCGGATTTCAGCAGTGTTAGTCTTCAGAAGTTGATTACGAGTTTTGAGGGTACGCCTATTTACGACGAGGGGTTGAAGGAGGTTTTCACGAAGGACTTGGATGCTGACGGACTTGTCCACGTTTTAGGAAATATTCGAGACGGTGAAATCAAGCTGCAACCGGTGAATACTGGCGGCGCCGCGACTCCGGTGGCTCGGGTGGGTATTGAAAGAGTTAGTATGAAAACTGATCTCATTCCTCCTGACAGGATGCGTGCTGTGCTTGTGGAGTCGGCCAAGGCACGGTTACTGAATGAGACTGGCACTTTTGTGTGCACGAACTGCTGGGATTATTTGGAAATGAGTCGCGTTAAGGATTTGCCTGACCAGCCTAAATGTCCGCGATGCGGTTCTTTTGGTGTTGGGGTTTTGAAGGTTGCTGAGGAGCGGGCGTTTCCTTTGGTTGAGAAGAAGGGCCAGAAGTTGACGCAGGCCGAGGAACGGTTGCGGGTGAGGGCGGTGGAAACTGGACAGCTGGTGCGAAAGTATGGTAAAGCGGCTGTAGTGGCTTTGAGCGCGCGTAAGGTTTGGGCGTCAGAAGCCGCCAGTGTTCTCGAGAAAGAGTCTAAGCTCAGTAGCCGGTTTTACGAGCTGGTTCTTGAAGCAGAGCGCAAGGCGTTGAGTAAACGGTTCAGATAGAGTTTTTATGGTTATTTCCTTGATTTGGCGGCATTTTTTCTTCGCAGTTTTTTTGCTGTTTGCGGTTATTGACTGTGGAAAGTTAGGAACAGTTAACAACCTTTTTAAGGTGAACACGTTCATACTTTGTTCTAGCATCCATTACAACTACAGGAGACCAAAAAGGTGGAAATAAGCCGCAAAAAGCTCCGCGACGAGGTTCTCATGCGTATTAAGTATGTTAAGACCTGTGTTATGGCTAGAGAGTTATGTCTTCTTGTGCGCACGAACCGCGCTGTGCTGGAGCCTGAGGATGTGAAGGAAGTTTGCAGTTACATTTCGGGTCTTTGCAAGGAGGAAGGGTGTTTAGAGCCCAGCGAGTTGTGTCGGAAAGCTGCTGAAGCAATCGGTTCCAATGATGAGGAGAAGTATTTGGAGCTGTGTGCGCAGAGTTGCGTTAAGTGCGGCGAGGCTAAACGACCGCTGCAGAAGAAGAATGCTTATGTGGCGTGAAAAGCATAAGTTGAACAATATTCACAATCAGTTTGGAGAGGGTAATTAAATGTTCATTGCACCGTTCGTCCCAAGTCCTGCTCAAGTAATCGAGTATATGCTTAAGTTGGCTGATTTGAAAGCTGGCGAAGTTTTGTTTGATTTGGGCGCGGGGGATGGACGGACAGTTATTATGGCCGCGAAGTCTTTTGGCGCACGGGCTGTAGGCGTTGAGTTGAGAGAGGATTTAGCTAAGAAGGCGTTAAGCACTATACATGAGAATGGACTCTCGGACAGGGTAACCATAGTTAACGGTGACATGTTTAATGTGAATTTAACTTCTGCTGACGTGGTTTTTCTCTATTTGACAACTAGCGCGAACGAGAAGATCCGACCAAAGCTGGAGACTGATTTGAGGAAAGGTGTTCGCGTGGTTTCTCACGACTACGAGATTGTCGGGTGGAAGCCCCTGAGAGTTGAGAATTACTGTGAAAACCCGAAGCTAGGCTACCCGTCACACACAATTTACCTTTACGAGAAGCCGTAGTTTCCCTGTATTTCCCGTGATTTGGTTTCTTTCTGGTTTTAGTTGTTTTTTCTGATTTTTAAGCGAATGTGAATTTTAGTAGGCTGCTAAGCATCAGGCTAAGGGTGAATACGATTGCTATTATAACAAAGTCTTTGGAGAGTACCTCTCCTATTTTGAACAGTTGTTTCGTGTTTTCAGAGTTTTTTAGTAGGGTTTTGCGTTTTTGGATTACTCGGAGGGTGACAAAAGTTGAGAGTGCCGCGAGCGTGAGGTAGTAGATCCAGCCGAGTTGAAAGAGTACGCCGACCAACGCCATAAGTGGGATTAGAGTGTAGCCCATGATTATGGTGAATATGAGTCCTCGTTTGTAGCCGAGTATTACTGGTATTGTTCGGGAACCGCTGGAGAAGTCTGAGGCGTAATCCGATAGGTCCTCCCAGAGGCTGTTAACAGCCGTGGTTATGCCTATGAGGAGTACGAGGGCTATTATATTGATTGTGTAGACGTTGAAGAACGCGGCGACTATGAGGACTGGGACTGCGCCGACTGTAAAGTTTACAACGGGTTTGTAGGCAGTTTTTCTGAGTCTGAAGGGCGGCACGGAGTAGAGTACGCCAAACATTATGCCCAGCGCGATGAAGAGTACTACGTAGGGGGTCATGGTGAACGCGCCCAGCGCGAGTGATAGTGCAGTGAAGAACATGGCTATGAACAGCCCGAGTTTTCCCAGTTTCTTAGTGAACTCTGCCCTGAACGGGTCTGAAAGTAAGTCGAGGTCAACGTCGAAAATGTTGTTCATAGCGTCTGCGGCGCTCCAAATGCAGAACGCGATTACGCCGAGGAAAGCCGCTTCAAACCACACCAGCGACCCGCCCATAAGAAAGCTTGCCCCTACCGAAATCATCAAAACCATCAAGCCTCTCTCTACAGAGATGAACTGGGCAAACCCCTTCAAATCTTGGAACATAACCCCTTAAGGCAAGGAACACGTTATTTAAACAGTTCTCTACAGAAGCAGAAAAAAACCATCAAAAATCGTAATCTGCGCAGGCTTTAAAGGTAGTTCCAATAGCGTCCTCTTATTTTTCCGTTTGACACTAAACATAAGTAGCCAGCATTAGTCTAATCTATAGTTAAATCTATATGTAAAGGGGTGTACGTCAATTTTTGCGCGTTTGATGATTTGATTTTGTTGTTTTGTTTAGATTAGGTTATTAGGTGCAAGTTGGAAAGTTAACTTTCAATACTGTAAAAGGGGATTGAAGTGCATGTCTAAGCCTAGAATTGGGGTTTCTATGCTTTACTGTTTAAGTGAGCCTTTCAGTAGGATGCTTAAGCGTTTGGCTAAGGTTGACGTGAAACTTGTTGAGGTTATGGATGAAGGCTTGCACGAACTCAACAAGAAAAGAGTTGCTAAACTCAACGAAATCGCCAAGGCTAAAGGCATACGCTACACGGTCCACGCTCCCTTCGCAGACATAAACATAGCGTCACCTTCAAAACCCCTGCTGAACGCCAGCATAAAACGCTTAGAACAGTCAATGGTTTACGCAAGGGATTTAGACGCGCAACTCTGGGTTTTCCATCCAGGCGCAAGAACAGGCATCAGCAGCTTCTACCCAAACCAAGACTGGAAACAAAATATCCAAACCATACAAGACCTTCACGAAAAAGCGGAGAAACACGGCTTAAACACTGCAATTGAGAACCTCCCAGAAAAATATGGGTTCCTCATGAAAACCCCTGAAGACTTCCAACGATTCTACAAGGAAACCAGCCTACACGACATAGGCATAGTACTCGACGTGGGACACGCAAACCTCGAAAACCAAACCCTAAACTTCCTAAGGAAACTACCCGACAAAATCGTTCACATACACCTCAGCGACAACATGGGAGAACACGATCAACACTTAGGAATCGGCTACGGAAAAATCGACTGGCAACAATTCGCCGAAACCCTCAAAGAAATCGCCTACGACAAAAACATAATCATCGAAGCCATAGAACACGTACCCGAAAGCCTGCAAAAACTACGCGAAATGACAGCTTAATCCTTTAGAAGCGGCAACTCCAACACCAAAAAATCCTCAGCCACCACCACATCCTCAAAAACTTTCCGTGCCTGCTCCAAAAGCAAACCAGCATCCGCATACCTGGCACTAATATGCGTCAAAACAAGCTTTTTCGCCTTCGCCCTTTTAGCCTGCAAAGCGGCTTGACTAGGAGTAGAATGGCCATCTACCTCAGCCTTCTCCGCAAGCGAGTCATCAAACGTAGCCTCATGAATAACCAAGTCCGCATCAGCCGCGAACTCCACAAACTCCTCAAAAGGTCTCGTGTCACCCGAATACACAATTTTCCGCCCCTTCCGCAGCGAACCCACAACCGCCTCAGGAAGCACAACACGCCCATCTGCCAACTCAACCGCTTCACCACGCTGCAACCGTGACCACAACTCACCCTCAGGAACATCCAAAGCCCTAGCTTTTTCAGGGTAAAACTTACCCGCACGCGGCTTCTCCACAAACGCAAACGACCAACCATTAACTACATGATTCGACCGTGCAGCCTCAACCACGTAGTCCTCCTCCTCACAAACCACGCCATTACCACAAACCTCGCGGATTTCAACAGGAAACGTCAAACCAAACTGCAAACTCTCACGCACACACCCCAAAAACTGCGCTATACCTTCTGGACCATAAACCTCCAGTTTCCTCTCCCTGCCCAGCAAAGCCATAGTCTGTAGCAACCCCGGCAAACCCAAAACGTGGTCACCATGCATATGCGACACGAAAATCTTTATCTTCCTGTGAAAACCCACTTTCGCCTTCACCATTTGCCGCTGCACCCCTTCTCCACAGTCAAACATCAGCTGCTCACCCTGACGCCGCAAAAGCACCGCTGGTAAACTCCTCCCAGCCGTCGGAACACTGCCACCAGTCCCAAGGAACACCACACGCAAACTCACTCCGTTTCCACCTCACACCTTCTCGAACACTGCAATCTCCCGCGTCAAAGTCCCATGGACATACGCGAAATGAGACTCCACATGCCTATACCCTAACTCCTCGCCAACACGAGAGATACCTAATGTCTTCGGAGAAGCAATACAAATCAGTTGCCCTGCCCCAAGCAAACCACGCGCAGAACCCAATACGCCTTCAACAAGCCGCTTAGTAGTAGACTTCATGGTCGTTGCAGACTTACCATACGGCGGATCAGAAACAACACGGTCAACCCGCATCAAAGGTAACTTTCTAGAATCCGCCACCACCACGCCCTCAGCCTCAACACCAAAATGCTCAAGGTTTCGCCGAGTGCCTTCCGCCATACGCCGTTGAACATCAAAACCCAAAACCCTGCAGCCGACAAAACCCGCTTCAATCATCGTGCTTCCCGTGCCACAAAACGGATCCAGCAACACCTCCCCACGACGCGCACGCGATAAATTCACCATACACCGCGCAAGCTTCGACGGCATCGCAGACGGATGAAAATACGGCTTCTTCCTAGGACGCCTTTCCGAGAAAGTTAAAATCTCCATCTCTGCAAGCTTAAGACCAAAAACCAGTTTCCCACTGGTCAAAACACCGAAAAAAGTTTTATCAGGCTTTTTCAAGTTAACCCGTGTTCCCGTTGTGTTGTCGAGTATGATTTTGCCAAGCTTTCCCTCAAGAGGAACACTGCCAATTTCTTCCGAGTAATTCTTCACGCGCCTCACACGAACCGCAAAGCTCTCACCTTCACCTAAAACACCCCTAAAATCCACAGCCTCCGCAGCCTTCGCAATCGCCGCTTCCTCAGCTTCACACGCAAACAACTCAAGCACACACACCATAGTGTAAGCTGATCTGCGGTGAACAGCCTCAACGCTGTCCTCAGCTGCCTTCAACCGCATCACTAAGTCAAGCTGCTCTTCAACTTCAAAAGGAAAGCCTTCAGCTTCAAGAATCGCCTTCAACTCGGCAGCAGGCAAGGTTTCATTTTCGCCCGAAAGCAAAAAGAAAAGCTCAGCCACTTTCCTGCGCCTTCAAAGCCTTGGCGATCAACGGTGCAAGCGAGACCTTGCTGACGTGGCTGGGAACGCTGTCCGTGCCCACAACCTCATCAACTCCCGCGCCTAGAATCCGCTGTTCAGCGTCGCCCACCAAAACTGGGTGGACACAAGCCGTAAAAATGTTCGCGGCGCCTAGTTCCCGCAGAATTTTGGCTGCGCCCACGATTGTTCCGCCTGTGCTGATTATGTCGTCGAAGATTATGACGGGTTGTCCCTTCACTTTCAAGCCTTCGCCAGTCTGCGTTGTTTGTCCCGTGTAACGGTCCCGTTTCTTCTCAAGATGCCCCGCACCGCCACCCAAAACGCGCTGCGCCTGCTCCGCAATATACATCGCCCCTTTATCCGGAGCCAAAGCAAATGCTTTCCCGTAGCCTTTCTCAACAAAATATTCAGCTAAAAGCGGAATGGCAGACAAGGTCTTAGCTGGAAACGGGAACTTTTTCAATGCGGCTTCCGCGTGAATATTCACTGTGACCAAAGAGTCAACTCCCGCAGCGTTTAACATGCACGCCACGGTTTCAACACTCACGCCCTCGCCTTCTAGAAACATTTTGTCCTGACGCGCATAACCCAAGTAAGGAACCACAGCCGTTACTTTGCATGCTCCGTTCCGCTTGGAAGCACCCGCCAAAAAAGCCAGCTGCATCAAACGGCTATCCTGAGGTGCACTAGTCGTCTGCACGATAACCACATGCTCATCCCTAACTGAACCCTCCAAACGGACATAGGATTCTCCATCTGGAAACGCTTTATACGCAACCCCCACCGTTTCTAAACCAGATAACTCCGCTGTTTTTTCACCCAACTCTCTCGACGCAGGACCCAGAACAACCTTCATTCAAACATCACACTTCTAACATGAGACACGTATGATTTTTAGCTTTATCCCACCCAACTTTAATTAACTTTTCACTAACCTATCAAAGCATACCCCACAATAGTGTCCGGCGCAAGTAGACTCCCTCTATAGGTTTCTGTATAGAATCACTATTAGGATTCTAATCGGCTCCAAATATGATGGTGCGTTTATGGCCTGTTTAGGTGGTCTCGCGTTTGTTCAGGTATTTCAGTAAAAAGCGTCCTTGATGTTCAAGTCTTAGCCTTAGGGATAATCCTGTTCCTGCGGGTGTGCACTGTCCTTTCTTTATGGCTTTGATTACGGCTTCTAGGTTTGCTTCGGAGTCAATAATCGTGTAAGCTTGGCCTATAACGGGACCGTAATGCGCGTCTGTCCCCGCGACTTTAGGCAGTTTCAGTCGTTCCGCTAGCTGGTTGGCTTTGCTGGTTGCTCTGTTAAACGGGAAAGCTGAAGCGTTTATGACTTCAACTGCGTCGAACTTGCCGGAAACGTGTTTGCCTATACTGTTTTTCATTAGGGCGAAGGGGTGGCATGCAATGGCGATGCCGCCGGCCTCGTGGATTCTGTCAACCGTTTCGTCTGCGCTTAAGCCTCGTGGAATAAGCGTGTTCACGTTTAAGCCTACTATGTGTCCGTGCATGCTGGAGACTTCCGTGCCTGGGATTATTAGGAAGTCTGTTTGTTTGGCGATTTTCTGGGCGCCTTCAACTTTGTTGTGGTCTGTCACGGCTACGGCGGTTAAACCACGTTTTTTAGCGTAGAAAACAAGCTCTGTCGGCGTGATTACTGAGTCGCTGGAGTAGGTTGTGTGAACGTGGAGGTCGGCTTTGACTTGCATGTACGTTAACCTAGCTTTCTTTTAGGCGGATTTCGCCTTTTTCTCTCTGACCGCGGCCAGCATCTCATCCAACTGTTTTTCGTCAGCGTCTATTTTCTGGAAGAGTGGCTTTGGTCTGGCTATTTTGTGTCCTGCTTCCAGAGGCTTCAGGGCTTCTTTCCACCTGCCCTCGTGAACGCTTCCATCTAGATTTAGGGTCTGCCAGAGCTGCTCCGCTGTTGCCGGCATGAACGGGGCTGAGACTAAGGTTATTGCTTTCACTACTTGCGCTGTTACGTAGAGCACGGTTGCTGCTTTCTCCCTGTCTGTTTTAACGAGTTTCCACGGTTCCTTCTCGTTCAGGTACTGGTTTCCAATACGCCCTATGCTGATTAACGTGTTTGCCGCGGACTGCAGTTTAGCCTCTTCGAATTCTTGAGCGGCAGTTTCCACTTTCTCTTTGACAGCCTGCAGCACCGCCTCGTCTTCTGCGGTGAGTTTCGGTTGTGGAATTTCACCGTTGAACTTGGAGTTTATGAACGTTAAGGTTCTGTGGATGAAGTTGCCGAGGGTGTCGTTTAAGTCAGCGTTAACTTTTTCAAGGAACACGTCCCAGGAGAAGTTGCTGTCTTTGCTCTCTGGACGCGTAGCCATAAGGAAGAAACGCCAGTAATCAGCGGGGAAAAGCTCCAGTGCTTCATCTATCCAGATGCCGATTCGCTGGCTTTTGCTGGCTTTTTCGCCTTTGAACTGGAGAAACTCTGTAGCTGAAACGTTCCAAGGAAGATTATAGTCTTCGCCTGAAGCTAAAAGCAGCGCAGGAAGGATTATGGTGTGGAAAGGGATATTGTCTTTTCCCACGAAATACAGTGTTTTAGCCGCCTTGTCAAACCAGAATTCTTTCCACTTCTCAGGTTCGCCGATGCGCTTGCAATACTCGATGGTGGCGGAGACGTAGCCCATGACCGCTTCAACCCACACGTAGATGGTTTTGCCTTCTGCTCCGGGGAAAGGCGCTGGGATTCCCCAGTCCACATCGCGAGTGACTGCTCGGGGTTTCAAGCCTTCTTTTATCCAGTTTAAGCTAAAGTTTTTGGCGTTAGCTGGAAGCTGCTTGTTCTCCGACAGGTACTGGATGAGTGGGTTGGCGAAACGTGACAGGTCAATATACCAGTGCTTCGTAGTTTTCACGGTGGGCTTGTTGCCGCAGATCACGCAATAGGGTTCAAGCAGGAAGCTGGGTTCCAGAAGCCGCCCGCACAGGTCACACTGGTCGCCGCGAGCTCGTTCGCCACCGCAGTACGGGCATTTGCCTTCCACGAACCTGTCAGGCAAAAATCGCTGGTCGTGTTCGCAGTACAGCATCTGCGTTTCCTTGCTGAAGATGTAGCCGTTCTTGTAAATTTTCATCAATGTTTCCTGTACGAAGTCTCGGTGGACTGGGCTTTCAGTTCGTGTGTAATTGTCAAAGGATGCTCCCCACTTCCGGAACAGCTCAGCTACCCGTGCGTGGTTCCTATCCGTTAACTCCTTCGGTGTTACACCCTGTTTCATTGCTTCCACTTCAATGGGTGTGCCATGCTCATCCGAACCGCTCACCATTAACACTTCGTCGCCAATCAACCTGTAATACCTGGCGACAACATCAGCAGACAAGACTGACCCAACTAGGTTACCCAAATGGGGTATAACGTTAATGTAAGGCCACGCAGACGTAACTAAAACTTTACCGAAATTCGGCACACTCCATCATGTTCAATTTTAACGGTTGAATAGAAATATCAATTCTATTACTTAATAATGATGCCGATGGCGCTTCAACAAGAGAATTAATTGATAGCTAAGACTCCTCAGAGATAGCACGCGCACAATATCAGTTTGGTGTTCATCTGATGGAACAAGCTTCCTAAACGGTAGCAAATCCAAAAAACTCAAAAAAGAAAAAAGAGGGTTATTTTAATAGGGATTCTGAACTGTTCACGCTTTTTACCAAAAAATAGAAAAATTGAGAGCGATAAATAGAAATGCTCTCAACAATAAATTAGCATTCAGAGGTTAAAAGAATGGAAACCAAAATCTACGCATTTCTCTTAATTACCTTAATAATCGGCTTAGTCGGGGGATACATTGTTGGTTCAATCTCTCAACAGAATCAAGCCCCAACATTAGATGAAGCAATTGATGCCAAGAATGAGCAAATAGCAACCTTGCAATCAGAGGTTCAAAGCCTAAACGACCAAATAGATACCAAGAACCAGCAAATAACCACTCTCCAATCAGAGGTTCAAAATATTGAGGAACAAATAGACACCAAAAATAGCCAAATAGCAAGCCTACAGACAGAGGTTCAAAGTCTTAACAACCAAATTGATGCCAAGAATGAGCAAATAGCAACCCTGCAATCAGAGGTTCAAAGTCTGAACAACGAAATAGATGTCAAGAACCAGCAGATTCTAGCCCTTGAATTAGAGGTAGATGAGTTACGCGTTAGCCTAGAAGTGGAGGGGGTCGTTTGGGATGTTGCAGCTGATACCGCGAACATAACGATAAGGAATACAGGAGGAGTTAATGTGACAATAACTTCCATAAGCCTACAAGAGACTTATCCTGGAGCTCCTTGGATTCCCGATACTTCACCAGATGCAACGGGATGGATAAACGTAGGAGACAACAAGGTATTTGTATGGGATGGATCAGCAGTTTATGATTTACTTCCTGCCACTTCTTACGCTATTAACATAGATTATGCTTCAATTTACGACACCCAATACTTAGATGGAACACCATGATACCTTCCCTTGGTCCCCTTCTGCAAGTGCACAAGAAACGTATTCGCTACCCCTCTGAAGGCAGGGGAAATAACTTAATCGAAAAATATGCTTCTTTCGGTTTTAAATTCAACCTGATTAAAAGGTGCTTTCAGGTTTCCTTCACAACTATCGTTTCTGATATGTAGTTGAAGATTCTCTGGCGTCTTTTCGGGTATAGAAGCCAGCCTATCAGGCAGTCCAGCGGAAGCAGAAACGCTTTGCCCACGCTCTCTATAGCCGCGGGGCCTATTCCTATTGGGCTGCCGTCTAAGCGTGTGACTTTTATGCGCATAATCATTTTCCCGATGGATTGCCCGTACAAGCCATCCATGAACATCCAGTACAAGAAGTATATGACCCCGCCCACATTGAAGTTGAAGAAGGGAATCCAACTGGGCCAGACAGACCACGTTAAGCCCGCAATCAGACTAAACAGACCCAGTATGCCTACTGCAATGCCGAGGATGATAGCATCTAGTAGCCACGCGACGAAGCGCTCGCCCCAAAACGCCAACTTGACTCCAGACATATCAGGCTTAGTTGACGCTACGCGTACCGTGGAAGCCGCAGGCGCTTCTTCTGAGGACGTAGCCGTCCCGCATACAGGACAGTATTTTGCTTCTTCAGAAAGTTCATTTCCGCATTTCTTGCAATAAACCATTCAGGTTTCCTCCCTGTAAGTTATTGCTCTGAAGTATATCATTGTTGCTGCATTTAAACGCCTAGGCGCATGCGGTTGAAAAATGCATAAATTTGAAAAAATTTTCCGCAAAAGCCAAGTTTTACGTAACCATTACTGCCGTAAATTTTTAAAGCCTGTTTTGCTTTTGTACAAGATGGTATAGGTGGCGTTTTTGGTGGAACTCAAAAAGTTCACAGTTAAAGAGCTTGAAGAATACACTGGGAAAAACGGCAAACCCGCATACGTGGCTTACAACGGAAAAATCTATGATATCTCGCAGAGCGGTCTCTGGGGAGGCGGTGAACACATGGGCATGCACCACGCAGGAAAGGACATCACGGAAGAGTTAGAGCTTGCGCCTCACGGGGAAGAAGTCTTGGAAAGATTGAAACTAATAGGCGACCTGGTGTAGCCTAAACACTATTTTCATGGGGTGTTTTCCGTCTAAACAACGGAAGGATGAACTCGACAACAACTACAAGCAAAATGAGTACAACAATTAAGGGAACCCCAAACGAACTGCGCATGAACAGCGCAAGATGCCCAACCCATGGAACACGCATAATTACCTTGCCCACAACAAGGTCTTCGGGGATGCCGTCAGGATAACCGCTCCAATAGTCTATTCCATACTCGGGAGTGCTGGGCCAAACGTTTCCGTTTCCGTCGCCCTTAGTTGTGAAATAAGATGTTCCGTTAATTTCTTGTTTAGATATTATCCTGTGGACAATTAGCTCCGTTGGGTTTGAAGGCTCATGAAAAACGATTATGTCGCTGTCAGGGTAATCTGCGCTTAGATCTTGTGGGTCTACGCCTTGAACTATTATGAGGTCGCCTACGTGTAAAGTGCGATCAAAAGGATGCGCCAAACCGTCACAGGCAACGCCGTAGGATATACACATGCTGCCGCTTGAAACCGCCGACAACGGATAAGACGTGTTCAGCACTGCCTGCGGTCCATACATGAGGGTGAAAAGTGCTAGGGCAAACAAGCCAATAATGACCGCCGTCTGGAAATACCTGTTTTTCCAAAGCTTCTTCAAGTTAGCGGTCAAACTCTGCCCCATGGCTCCGCCCCTTTGTCGGTTATATTTATCAATTAAACGCCTTGAACGCCTATAAGGCTTCTATGAAGAACCCTGCGGTTTTGCGGTAACAATGTAGAAGTCGCTTTCCAAATCCTTTATGCTCTCCACGGTGAATCCAGCTTGCTTGACAAGGTTTGCAGCGTGCTCTTCGCTGAATCTTATTTGCAATGGCGGACCAAATGCCGTTGGTTTCTTCTTCCAATCCATGTTCACTAGTGTTCCGCTGGGTTTGAGCATGATCTTGGCGTTACGCAAAACTTTTGCTGGGTCTCTGAAATCATGAAGCACAGTATTGTAGAAGATGATGTCAGCGCATTCTTGGCAGAAGACTGTTTCCTCCGCCTCTGCAACTTCTGCGTGGATGTTTTTCAAGCCTTTTTCAGCGGCTTCACGTTTCAACTGGTCAATACTGGAAGCGTCTATGTCCACGGCGTAGACTTTGCCTTTTTCGCCCACTATTTGGGCGGCTGGAATGGTGAAGAAACCGTATCCACAGCCTACGTCCATAAGCGTCATGCCTTCGCGTAAGCCTAGGCTTTCCAACCTGATTTCGGGGTGATGCCACCGCCGTTTTGTTCCTTCACCGAAGTGTTCAGGGTTACTCATGCACGTTGTCAACTCGCTTGTACACTAATCATTGTTTATGAAGTAAGTGAAGAGTTTTTTAGCGTTATATGTATGTATTTCATAACCAACGGCAAAGATGACTTAACATGGCTCTGGCAGAAGTGAATGAGCAGATAAAGAATTGCAGAAAATGCAGGCTTTGGCAAGATGCCAAACAAGCGGTTCCCGGAGAAGGCCCAGATAACGCAAAACTAATGCTTGTTGGACAAAACCCTGGAGCAGAAGAAGACAATACAGGCAAACCTTTCATTGGCAGAGCAGGAAAATTTCTAAATAAAGTTTTAGCCAAAAACGACATCCGCCGCGAAGAAGTGTTTGTAACCAACATCGTTAAGCACTTGTCACCCGAGAACAGAAAGCCGCTACCCGACGAGATAGAAGCTTGCGCACCTTACTTAGAGACGCAGATTAAAGCAGTTCAGCCGGAAATAGTCGTTTTGATGGGTAAAGTTGCTTGGTTAGCTCCGCGGGTTGAAGGCGTAACTTACATGGAGACGTATCATCCTTCAGCTGCGATGCGTTTCACGAAAATGAAGAAAAGGTTCGAGGACGACTTCAACAGATTAAAGAAATTGTTGTAGCGGCTTTTACCATTTCTGCGCGTAACGCCAGCCGCCTTCGAAAGTCCCAGCTATGCACTTGACGCATTTGCCGTACTCCATTGTTGATACGTTAAGGATTTTGTCGTTCATCCATGTTACGTTAAAGATTAACTGCGAGAAGGTTACTGAGCGAGTTGGCTTCTTCGCCTTCATAGTCAACGTACATCCGCGCTTTCGTGGTCGCATCCGATTTCATTGGCCTTGAAGAGTTGAACATCGAGAAATGAGGGAGGGTTTAGTCCTTGCAAGCAAGTACCTTATTAAACGTTCTTGACGAGCCTGCCTTTGGTGTAGGGTACGAACTCCCTGATCTGTTCAATTGATGTTTTACTAATTTTTTCGCGTTGCTCCTTCGGCAGCTTCAAAGTTAAAGCCTGCAGGATTTTCTTCAGGAACCCTTTCCCCGTTTCGTCTCCTGGCACTAAGGTGACGTAGTTTTTTGTTTTTGCCTGTACAGCGTCTACGGCTCCACCCACAAACCGTGTTTTCTCATCTTCAACCACGCCAATTGCCAGTTTGAGGGGCGCGTTGCGCATCCAGTTTCGTTTTCCATTCACCGCGAAGGCACCGTGAGGCACGTACTCGCCTGAAGGACCGCTCTTGGTTAACTGCTTGGGCTCAACCCAGTAAACATCCGCGGAACCTGCACCTTCACGCCACGCTCTGGAAAAAGAAGCCGCGTACTCGCCAGCCTCGCGTAGTGCCTGCTCGCTTGCAGTTTTGCCTTCGGTTTTAACCACGACGAAAGGGGCTCCTGCAACTTCAGCGTGGAAAACTGGTTCGTCAACCGCCGCGTACTTTTTGACAAGAACTTCGTTGCTGACAGCGTCTTTACCCGCGACCACCAAGAACCCGTCGGAGGAGGTGAACCAGCGGAACTTCTCATACCACTCTTTACGTTTCACTTTGCGCTTAACCAGTTCCTCCATGACTTCCTTTGGCTTAACGGCTTTCTCCTCTTCAGCCTCACGTATCTTCTTCTCAGCCTCAGCCAGTTTTCTGCGGGTTTCCTCGAGGGCTACTAATGCGCCTGCGGATTTCTGCTTAGCTTTTTTCCCGCGCTCATAGTACTCTGCAGCGTTTTCAAACAGTGATCGGCGCAGGTTCAAGCTAAAACGCAGGTCATCCACGCAAACGTTAGCTAATAGGTTCCGAGAGTCAAAAGACTCGACAAACGACTCCCCTTCAGCCTTTTTACCCGTCATGATTTCTGAAATTAGGATGTTCCAGTCTTTTCCTTCCCTTTTCGCTGCTGCAAACCTGTCTAGGAAAGCTTGGATCTCGCTGGAGTGCGCGTAGATAACGTCGCCTATGTGCCTGTAGTGTTCCGCTTTTTTCTCGTCTTCACGCAAGGCTTGTTCTTGCTCAGCGATTATCCGCTTCAGTCTTTCAGCTTCCCTCGTTAACTTGGTAACTTCAACGCTGGCAACCGCTTTCTCCGTTGCTGTGGCTCTCAGGAAAAACTCGTCCAGAGCCTCATTAAAACTGCCGTAACCCTTAGACCTGAATGCTTCGTAACGTTTCAGCTTGAAGGGGGCAACATCCAGAAAACTCCCGTCTTCAGCCAAAACAATATGGGGCTCCGTTTTGAAGTCTGAAACGGCTGAAAGTAAACCTTGAAGCCCCGCGAATATGCCGTCGACTTCCCCGTCAGATAGGGCATTACAAGGCGCGGTTTTTTCCATGTTAGCCCTCAGCAGGATTTCTTCCGCGTAAAAGCCGCCGACACCTAGAAAACGTGCCAGCGCCCGGACAACTTCAACGTCTCCTCCGTCTTTTAAAATCTCTCCTAGCGAGTCTCTTGTCACTTGGAAAGGGTTCTTACCTACTGAAGGTGGAAACTGGAAAAATTCTTTGCGGACGATGTTGCGGTCGCGCATATGCTTGAAAACCAGTGCTTGCAGAATCGCGTCTTTTTCGCCGGTTAGGATGATGTTGCCTTCGCCGAAAAGCTCCAGAATAAGCTTCATAATGCCGTTTTTGGTTTTGAAATGGATGGTGACTACGCGTTCAAACTCGTATTGTTCAACTTTTTCTAGCCATGCGCCGCGTAAATGTTTTCTTAGCGCCATGCAGAACGCGGGTGGAGTTTTGGGAGGCTTCAAGGCGTAAGTGGTTAAGTGGAGTCTTCTGCCTGCTTCCATGATAAGACGCAGCGGAGGCTTGTCGGTTTTGTGTAGCTTCAGAATTACTGTTTTCTCGTTGAGTTGGTAGATGTTGTTGACTCTGGAGTGGACTACTGCTTCGTTTAACTCGTGAACTGCGACGGCGATGTCAAAGCTCGTGAATTCTTTTTTGCGCAAGGGCGTTCAGCACCATGGTCTGGCATCTAAATAGTTGGGACTACAAAATAACCCTTTCATAAGACCTAAAATCTCTTCGCTTTGAGGTATACGTAGGCGTTTAAAAAGCCAATGAAAGTATTTAACTTTAAACCGGTATAGCTACTATCAACCTAATTTCTACCCAACAACCAACATCATAAAACCGAGGCGTAAAACAACGAAAAAAGCTGAGGTTACAATCAAACTCCACAAACCAGACGCCAGCGAAATGGTATTCTTCTTCCTTTGCGGCGTAATAATAAGCGTGCCCCTAACCCTCTTCATTTACCAGTACACAGACATCCTACTAACAGGGCTCAGTACGTTCACCATAGCCCTAATCTCCCGCGCGTTCTTCGCACCTTTCATCGAGGAATTCGCGAAAGCTTACCCTCTCTTTTACCGCCACGGCGAAACCCAACGGTCAATATTCAACCTTGCAGTATTAGTCGGCTTGGGTTTCGGAATTGTCGAACTGTTGACATACCTCTCATTGGGCGTACCCATAATCTACAGGCTGCCTGGTCTCTTCTTTCACCCAGCAAGCACCGCCATAACCGCGTACGGCATCGCCACAAAACGACCACTGGCATTCTACTTGATAGCAGTTTTCTTTCACTTCGCCAACAACTACTTTGCGCTTATACTGATAGGCGATTTACCATTGCTAAGCTCAATTATTTTGGTGTCCATAACTCTGTACGCATTTTGGCAGCTGCGGAACAGAACCAAAGAAAAAATCGTAATGTAACAAACTTGTATTCAGTAAATAGTGAGGCGTACCAAGTTAAATCTCGTCTGATTTAGGTTCGTCTGGAATATTTATGGTGAACATTGTTCCCCTGTCAACTTCGCTTTCCACAGGTTCAGCCGCCATGAGCCTTGACCATACGCATGCAAATAGCCAAGCCAAACCCCCTGCCTTTCGCCTTTGTCGTAAACAAAGACCCGAAAAGTTTTTTCATATTCTCTTCAGAAATATTACAGTTTAACGTATAATTATTATCAGCATCTGTGGGGCGAATAGAGAAACAATTTATAATTAGGCAACTTTTTAATGTAAGTTCAAATTATAGTGTGCGAGGACTGAAGCATATTGAAGCCACTTGAGATAATATACTGGATAAGAGTCATATTAGCCATAGTTGCAGGTGTAATAAGTGCTGTAGTAGCTACACTTTTTGGCGCAGCCGAGTTCAACACGTTCTTGAACGGCGTAACAATAGCCTTAGCGATTTACTTGATATCCTATTATGCGCTTAAAGCCAAATTTGCAAATCAAGTGGAGAAGCAGTCAAAAATCATGAGTATGGGCATATTCATGTACTTCATTGCATGGGCAGTCTTCTTCATACTATTCTACTCTATCCTGAAAGGACCAACCTTGCTAGGCTGAAAAGCTAAGCTTCACTTTTGTCGATGAAATTCGCCATTGTAGCTTGGCTCTTATCGCTTTTCACAGTTTCAATCTTTTCCGGTTCAGAACTCGTACTTTTGCGCGTTTTAGGGGCTGGAACATCCATTCGTGTTAGGATACGCATGCAATCAGCCCACGCTGAGAAATAACCGCGGTCAAAATCGCCGTGGCGCCCATTTCGCATGTGGTCCAGAAACTCGCGACGATACCCGTGCAGAGCCTCCATATCGGTTAGGTCCAGCTTTGAAAAGAACGCGTATACGTCGCCGTTGGTTTTGCGTGAAAGGTACATGCCGTATAACGCTCGGAAGTAACCTCTGTTCCATTCTGTCTTGTGCATTTTCTGTTTAAGCCGCTCCAGCTCCCGTGTTGCTTCTGTAAACTGCCTGTTAATGACCAGCTGGAAGTACCGGGTTACTAAGGCTTGAGAGATAGGCATTTTCTAACGACCGCGACGTTTGCTTGTTTTCTCCTCTTCAGAGACATCCTCTATACCGTTTTCCGTTACTTTAAAGATTTCCTCGCCTTCGGGCAGATACGGGCTTGAAACCAGTCTAGCAATGCGCACAGGACCACGGGAAGCTCTCCTCAGGTAAATTCGCGTGTGGCTTGTGTGCCCGACAATGTGTCCTCCGATGGGGGAAACGGCGTCGCCGAAGAAAACGTCTGGTTTAGCCATAACCTGGTTAGTTACCACGGCCACGGTGTTAAATGCTCTTGCTAAGGCGATGAGCTTGTGCATGTGTTTATTCAACTTTTGTTGTCTGCGAGCCAACATTTCTCTTCCAACGTATTCGCTTCTGAAATGGGAAGTTAAAGAGTCTACGATTATCAGCTTGATGTTGTTCTGTTTGATGATTTCATCAGCGTTTTCCAAAAGGAACATCTGATGGTCTGAAGTGAAGGCTTCAGCGTAGATTATGTTCTTAACGACTTCTTCAGGCTCAAGACCCGCGTGCTTAGCCATCTGCACGATACGTTCGAGTCTAAAAGTGTTTTCCGTGTCGACATACAAGGCGGCACCGTTAAGACCACCACGTTCTGGAGGCAACTGAACGTTCACGCACAACTGGTGGCACATCTGGCTCTTTCCGCTGCCGTATTCACCGTAAAACTCGGTTATAGTCTGTGTTTCTAAACCGCCGTCAACAATCTTGTCTAATGCTTGACTACCAGTGGTTAGGCGCAGAACGTCTTTCCGCATCTTGAGAAGTTCATCGGCACGAATGAAGTTAACGCCGATTGCGGAACGGGCTGCTTCGATGATTGCGAAAGCCTTTTTTTCACCGACACCTACGGGTTCCAGTTCGCGGGCAGTAGCCATAGCTAGCGACTCAACAGTGTGGTAACCGAGGTCGCGGAGTTTCTGAGCTGTAGCTGGTCCGACTCCTGGAATATCCTCTATGAAATCGTAACTCTTTGTAGGTTTCGGTAACTCTTCTTCTTGTTCCTCTTGTTCAGGTTCTTCCTGTTCTTCTGGTTCCATTTCTTGTGGTTCTTCTTGGTTTTCGATGTTCTCGTCTTCTGACATGTAGCTAACCTTGAATTCAGTTGCGAAAAGCCATATTTAAAACACGCGAAATAGAGGATTTTTTGGTATATGGAGAGGTGGGTTAAAGTGAAGCTTTTTTTGTGGGTGTTGTTGGTGGGGTTGGGTTTAGCGGGGGTTTTGTTTGATTTGTGATAGTTAGCTGGGATTTTGTTTTGTCTTTCGGAAGACTTAATATTAAATCGTGCCATTCAATATAAGAGGTCGAGTAGATATGTTCAAAAAATTCAGAGACAAAATAGCCCTCTCTGGAGTCACAGTGCTATGCATCGGCGTAGCCCTTCTCGTATTCACGTTCTTCAGCGCCTACGGGTTCTTAACGACAGACCTATCTCCAATATCAACCCAAGACCTCGTACAAACCTTCGGAGAATCCTTGGGACCGCTAATCGCTGCAGCCATACATATAATGTACCTCGGCGTCATGGGCTGGGTCTCCTCCCTCATAACCATCAGAGGAGTGACAATACTAACGCATGTTCCACAGCCGCCGAAGCCTCAACAGCAAACGCAACATAAGCCTCAACCTCAACCCCAAAACGCGAAAGCAATACCTAAGAAACGACCAGAAGCTACGCCTTCAGAACCAGAAATGATGGTTATTCCGCTGGAAGAAATGGAACAGCAGCCTCAAGCGCAGAAAAAAACTAAGGGATCCGCGTAAAAAAAGCTGCTTTCAACCGCCCTAAAGAAGGAACTGCAATGATCGTGCCAATTCGAATGCTAGGGATAGCTACATCCATTTTCTGGGTACTTCTTATAGCCTTTATTGCTTTGGCAGCGTACTCAGTTAAAGATTTAAGTGTTGACTTCGGCGAACCCGAATACACAATAACCGCAGAAGGCGAGCTGAACCTCGCGCTGCCTCTGTACGTTGATAATAGAGGATACTACAGCCTCAAAGATTTCCACCTTTCAACAGTGTTCTCAGACGCGGAAGGCTCAGAAATCTCACGGTCCGACACAATCGTTCCTGTCATACCACACGGGGAAAACGTCACAATAACACACAACGTGACATTAGACCCCCTCAGCCTTCTCGAAAGAGGTGAACAGTACCTGTTCAATGACAACGACCTCAATGTTTCTTTTACGGCTGGACTAAACTTCGCAGAGTTACTTCCCGCCGAGATTTCAGCAAACTTTACGTTTCCGTGGGGCGCACCATTCTATAATTTCGCTGTCGGCGAGCCATCCTTTGAAGTAGTTGACTTGACACACGTAATGGTGTCAGCTTCTATGAGCTTTGAAAACCACGCTGTTTTCGACATAGCGGGCAACATAAGAATAGAGCTTTACGACAGCGGCGACTCGCTTCTAAGCGAAAGCCAAACTGTACTGTATGTCCCGCAATACTCCAGCTACGAGGATAACATAGAGTTTGCTTTACCTTTAAGTGCATCATCTTTGTCAACTGTCCAAAGCGGACACTTTGAAGTTTACTTCGACATAGGGGTAGCCCATTATGGGCCTCTGGTGGTTCCATATGGCTGAACAGCAGAAAAGTAAAAACCTAGTCAAAGACGTTTCGTTCAGAGTAGCTAAGGCTACGGTAAAAGCTATACTTGTTTACTTACTTTACTTCCTTCTCATGCCGATGTTGTCGCCGCTTTTTGAGATGGTGCCCGGCTTCGTAGAATCGATTGAAGCGTTCATCGCATTTTACATTGTGCTGATGATTCTAGGCGACCTCACATCGAAAACGGTTTTTCAACACTTTTTCAACACTGCCAGAGCTCTGTTCTTCATAGGCTACTTGCTTCTTTCGATGGGCGACGGGGTATTCAGCACAAGCTACGAAAGCTTCAGCTTAACCGTGAATCTCACCCTATTCTACACGATTGCCGCGACCCTCAGCCTTCTCGGCTTGGCACGAACAATATTGCAGGCAATAAACTTCATGCATGAAAAAGCAGAAGCCGACAGCAACCTGGAACCATGAAAGGCTGCTAACCTTAGTCAAGCCGCACTATACGTCCGTGAGTCTTTGTCTGTACGTCTCGTAGTCTGGCAGGGTCCGCGGGTATTCTTGGCACATAAGCGGTGAAGATATCAGGAAGTCAGCGGAAGCGCGGTTGCATGCTGTGGGTATGTTCCATACTGTAGCCATGCGCAGTAGCGCCTTAACGTCTGGGTCATGTGACAGCGACTCCAGCGGGTCCCAGAAGAAAATGAGAAAGTCAATATAGCCTTCAGCTATGCGTGAGCCTATTTGCTGGTCACCACCCAAGGGGCCACTCTCAAAAGTAGTGATTTTCACGCCTAACTCTTTTTCTATGATTTTGCCGGTTGTTCCAGTGGCGAAAAGCTCATGCTGAACTAGGGTGTCCTTGTTAAACTTGACCCATTCAAGCAAATCCGCTTTTTTGTGGTCGTGAGCTACAAGCGCAATTTTCTTTTTATGTCCGATAACCGATATTCGTTTCGACATCTTTTTCACTCCTTATTGAAATAACGCAATAGTTTAGGTGCCTATATTGGTTTCCTCAATAAAACATTTGCAGCTATTTAGACGCACGTTTTAAATTGCGCGAAGCGAAAGTATCTGTTAGGTGAAGTTTTATGGGTTGGGGCAGCGCCGGCACTCCGCCATGGGTCGACGCGAAAAAATTGGATGAGGAAAAAAGAAGACAGAAAGCCGCACAGGATGCTGAAAGGATTAAAACTTTAGAGAAAGAGAACGAAGCGCTCAAGAAACGGGTAAAGCAGTTGGAACACGAACTGGAAAAACTCAAGAAATGATGCGGTTTTTCCAGTCTTAATCGTTTGCATGTTTTTCAGGTTGGGTTTTTCTACGCAATAATATGCCTTCTCCGAGGAACAGGCTCATGGCAATAGCGGTTATCACTATCAAGTATAAAATTTCCAAGTTAAGACTCTGCCTAAAAAAGAACACTTGTACTGCAATTATAGCAATTTCAGCGCCTAGAATGCCCATAAAAAAGAAGGAGTAAAACACCAGCCTCGGCACAAGGTTTCTGCCAATCCACAGGTGTCCGCTAATGCTTGTTCTTTCCTTAACCACGTATTCACCGTACTGGTTTTTCTCTAACAGCCCGAAGTTTTCTAGTTTCTGCAGTTGCCTGTAAGCCACGCTAGGGCTGCTGAGGTTCACGCCTCGCATGACATCCCGTGGACCAACAGGCTTCCCCTCTTTAACCACGTATGCATACACGTTTAGCGTGTTGCCTTCTAACTCCTCGTTGACCGCGTCTGTCAAGCTTAGCTCCTCGGTTTAATGAATACCTCTACGCCAAACTGATCAGGTTGGAATATTTGATTTTCGCCCAAGATTTTGTTGTATATGTAGCCGTCTGCTGTTTTCTCCAGTGAGATTGATTTGAGTTGGGTTGTGAGGGAAGATGTGTCGTAGAAAGTGCCGTTTACGGGTTCGTCGTAGATGTAGTTGTTTGTTGCCGCGTAGACGTTGATTCTACCTGCTGTGAAGCCGTTGATGACATCAACCGTGGCGGCTGTTACGGTGCCAGTTAACTCAATTAGGCGTGATTGCTGAGGCGCCCACGTGTTGTTGAAGTCGTCATCTTCTGACCAAACAGTAGACCATAAACTTGGTCCAATAGTTCCATCAGATAATTGGGTGCCGTTGAAAGCGTTGCGCGGCGCGAAATTTGTTGTAGCTTGGATAATTGTTCCGAATTCGAGGACGCTGGTTACAGGCTGCTCTATGCGGATTCTTCCTGTGACGGTAACCCATGTTCCGTTGACGTAAATGCTATCCCAGAGCTGCAACGTGCTTGCACTGCTGTTGAAAAAGAAGTATTGCTTTATTGGCACGCCCTCCATCCGATACCCTGTTTCAGAAGCATTAGATGGTAAACTTGGAATCACAGTAGGCATCGCACTTAAAAACCTGACAGTGTCACCAGAACCCCACGGATTATTAGTCATGACCTCATCCAAACCCTCAGGATATACTCCGGGTATCCATGTGACATTAAGCCACTCGTTGTCCAGCCATATGCCTTCGATTACAGTTCCGAAATGTCCACCACTGCTTCCTCCTCCCGAAGAGCTGGCTGTGGTGCCTTCCGATGCACCCTCAAGTATGGTGATGTTTTGGGAGGCAGCAAAGTTTACCGACCCTAGTTTGGCTGCAATGTCAGAGTAATTCGTGATGTTTAAAACGACGCGGTAGCTGATTTGTGGCAAAGAGAACACATCTGAAGTTTGTTCCTGAACAGCAAAGTTGGCGTATACTATGTCGACTCCGAAGTCTGCTGTAGGTCCTTGAGGTGTTCGGCGAAACGGCCTAACCGCCAAGTTTTCATAGAGAAGAGGCGACGCGAAAGCAACTCCCACTGAAAAAGCGAGAATTGCAAGTATTATTAGCTTTACTCCGAATTTCATTTTTTGTCACGCATCACCTTTACTAAAAAGAGGCTATTAGCTCTGCTTGAGGAACAGTTGTGTTCCGCCACAGGAACGGTTCAGCTTTAGAAGGTTGTTCTTTTATCCTCAAAATACTTGGTTTTTGAGGGGGTGCCTTCGGCTCGGTAAATCTTGTTATTTGTTATATCGAACACTGAAGACCATATGGTTTCAAAGTTCAATTTTTTTTGGTATTGGCACATGAACCCGTGTTTTCCGTTGAGAATGTTTTTTGCGTGTTCGACGCCGTCAACGTAATTGATGTGCTTTAATGCGTTGTATGCAGTTTGGTACCTTTTGTCTGATGAGTAGATGTTCCAATTGCTTGCATTGTGCTCTTGCATTTCATCGGAAGAGAAATGGTTGGCTGCCACAACAAAACTTTCGCCTGTAACTGGTTTCCTTATGAAATTTTTGTCAGGCGTGCACTCCGCAACTGCCATGTCGCCTGTTTTATCCGCTAAAATTATTTGGCAGTTTGACGCTATCGGCAAGCTACGTAAAGCCCCAATCGCCTCTCGTGTCGAGGAGCATTTTTCAACCAGATAACGAACCAAAAACACCGAATTTATTCCCGGCGCAATTTTTTTGGGAACAACAAATTCCATGGCAACAGCTAAGCCTTTCTGGTTTAAGCCTTCTTCGAGGTTCACAATCGAGCAAGTGTTGCCGATAAATGAGTAACCCTGTTTAGGTTCGTATAGTATGCTTTGGCTTGTTTTTTTGAGAAACGGCGGCAGATCATTGTTCCTGCCATAAAATACGGTGTCCTTGTGGTTGAAGCAGAAGGTTGTGCAGCCTTTCGGTTCATAACAGCAGCCCATACAGAGCAGCCACGAAGCAAACTTTTCGTAAGAATAACATAGGCCGTCGGTTATGCCGTGGATTTCGCTGCAAACTTGAGGATAAACGCTTGCGAGGATAACTTGTGATTTTCTGCCATGCTCACGTTGAAATTCATCTAACTCGATAATCTGGTCAAAATCAACCTTTTTCTTTTTCAATGTCTTGCCGAACTTTAAGCCGATGTCATAGTGATCGCCTTTAAACCTAGGATGAAACATGTTTAGTCTCCTTCAAATTCGAGGCGTTTTCAATTTTAAATTTAATTTTTTACCTCCCGCTGGCAGTAAAAGAAGGAGTTTATATGGATTTTGGATTAAACAATAATTTAGACGTAACACTGGATAGCTGGGTATTTTCAGAAGTCTAGTCGAGTTTTTTGGTCATGACGTAGGCGTCTTCGCCGTCTGAGTAGTAGCCTTTGAGCGTTCGGCTTACCTCGAACCCCAGCTTCTTGTAAAGCGCGACTCCGGGGTCATTTGTTACCCTTACTTCCAAGTAGCATAGTTTAGCTTTGTAGTAGACCATGCCCTTTATGGCGATGTCCATCAGTGCTTGAGCTACGCCTTTTCGTCTGCCCTGCGGCAAAACCGCGATGGAAACCACGTGACCCTTTCTGATTAAGCCGCCTAAACCGTAACTTGCTAAACCGACTTCAATACGGCACATTATGTAGCCGACGATTTTCCTGTCTTCTTCTGCTATTATGAAGGTTTCCGGAAAACGCTGATGCAAATCCATGAAGAAGAAATCCATGTAGTTTTCGGGGAGACAAAGACGGTTGATGTGGATTACACTCTGCAAATCGTCTGGCTTGAATTTGCGCAGCTTGACAGTCTGTTGCATCTTTTCGCCTTCTTAAACGAAGGTTTAAAAACCAAACTTAAAGCTTACGCTTCATACCTATTGACGAATGGTTGATTTTTGAGAACTTGATGCTGAAACTATGCGTTTTCGGCTGATTTAACCCCGGGTAAAGTGGAATTTCCCTGAGGCATAACCCACACCCTAGCCTGCGAGCCACCCGTCTTCAACGCTTCGCGTAAAGCATCGTTAACAGCTCGCGCCGTCTTTAACTTGAAAACGCCGTTGGCGTAGTAATCTGGCAGTGAAGAAACCAGAATAATCTGGTGGCTTTTCAGCGCTTTCAGCAGGTAATACGCTTTGTGCCCGCCCAGCTCGAAGTGGCGCTTGACCTCGCGTTCCACTTTCTTCAAGTCCTCCATCCGCGTCATCCAATCATAAAAAACTTGGTTGCCATGGCCTTCAGGGCACTCAGCCACTACGATTATGGTGCCTCCTCGCTTCGTCACTTCCAAAGCGTTATCCAGCGCTTTATACGCTTGATACAGGTTTATGTCCGCGGGGTAGCCTCCTGAGCTCACCACTACGATGTCGGCTCTGCGGTCCACCGATACACGGTACATGTCATCCACAAGTTTGGTTGCTTCAAGAAACGCCTGCTCCAAATCGCCAGCAAACGCCTTCACGATTTCCCCTTTACCGTTAGTTACCACGTTAAGGATGAAATCCACTTTCGCCAGCCTAGCCGCTTCAGTCATGTCGTCATGAACCGGGTTGCCCTCTAAAGCTCCAGTCCGCGCGTTAGGGTCTAGAAGCATAGCGTGATTGTGACTGATGGTTTCTTTGCATGAAACGGCGGGCATAACGCTTTTGCGTCCACCCCCGTACCCAGCGTAATAGTGAAAGCCCACGTCGCCCACAAGCACCTTCACGTCCGCCTCAGCGAAAACTCTGTTCACACGCACGTTATTTCCGTGCTTGGTTTTGCCGACGGAAACCAAATCTTCTGCTTTACAGTCGTGGCTTATGGTTTTCACGCGGTTAAGAACTTCCTCGCCAACCAGCCGCGCCGCTTCTTCAGGCTTAACTGCCCTGTGGGTGCCGCAGCCAAAAATGACGGTGACGTTTTCGTCTTTGACGCCTGCAGCATTAAGCTCTGCAAGCACTGGCGGAAGCATAATGTGGCTGGGAGTGCTTCGAGTGAAATCGTCCACGACAATAGCAACTTTATGCTCTGGCTGGGCAATTTCGCTTAGCCTTTTAGAACCTATGGGTTCGCGTAGTGCTCGTTCAATTTCAGCCTTCACGTCTTCGGCGCCAGCCACCTGTTTAGGTTCTATTGAGCCGAGAAGGTTTCGAGCTGGAATTCTAACACAAACATCGCTTTTGCCGTAAGGAAGCCAAACATCTACCATGGCAGATTCACACGGTTAATATTGAAAAAAAGAAGGCATGAAGCCGCTATTAAGCCTTATCAAAAAAGTTGTGACAAGAAGAAAAATAATGCACTGTATTTGGAAATTGCAGTCAGAATACTGAAGGTTCCTTTTTGATAGCTACTGAAAACAGCAGATTTTCAATTGTACTTTAGCTAATCTGCTATGGAGGAACATAAAAAGAGTACTGAATCAGTATTTATGTTGCACATCAAATCCGAAGTTTTTATAAGTCATGATGTCGCCGACTTCTTGGACGCTTAAGAGTTGCAGAGAAAAGCACCTTAAGGGTTTACGTGAGAGTGTTCATCATGATACCGGAATTGAAGCCAACCGTGCAGGAAAGAAGTCTCAAGGCCTTCTTAGACCTAGCTATTCTCTGCGCTTTGACAGAACACCCCATGACGGGCTACGAAATAAACCGCCTTTTCCTCAAGAAACACAGAGTCTTTGTCAGTCACAGCACCATATACTCCAAGTTAACCTCTCTTGAAAGAAAAAGCTGGATAGAATGCGTCAAGAACAGCACCGGAAGAGTCTACGGATTAACAGAAAAAGGAAAAGAAGCGGTCGCTGACATGGCAGACATAACAAGAGAAATTCAAACCGCCTTAAAACTCATACTGAAATGCCGCGGTTAATCCAGCGAAATCAAGGACCTCGATTTACGAAGCGTTGCAGTCCCAAATTTATTGTTTTTGAAGAACCATTTTTATGAATTCCATAGGCATCAAAGATTTCTTGGCGATTTCCTCCAGGCTTAACCCGTTCTTGTGTAATCTTAGAACAACACTCGCCATTGACTCTGCAAACTCAACAATATGGTTATCTGGGTCGTACACTCGGAAAACCCTTTGACCCCAAGGCTGCTCCACTATGGAATGAATAACCTTGACGCCTTCCTTCGTTAACCGTTCATACAAAGCGTCTACGTCGCCAGACTCAAAATAAACTTCAACATTGTTGCCCCCAGCCTTCACGCCCTGCGACTTACCTTGGAAAATCAAATTCAACGCGTAATCTCGCTCCCAAATGGCTAAGCCTCCTTCAAAACCAACATTCCGCCCAAAATCCATAACCACCTTTTGGCCGAGAACAGCACCATAGAAACGCTTCGACCTTTCAATATCCTCAACCAACAAAACAACACTGTGAAAAGTCGGCTTCAAATTTACTTCACCCATCCCCAACCTCACAAACAACACAGCTGCACTGCCTAATCCTCAAGATAAACATTAAAATTTTTTGCACATATACACGCATGTTTTAGAAAAAACTGAACAAGACCACGTTCAAGGTCTCACCCTTTATATAAGACATAGGTAAACTCCGCAAGCAGGAAACACCACACCAGCATATTTGCCGTCTATTAGGCTTCTAATAGTGCATGTATGCAGAAAAATATTGAGGGAATCTACTCGCATTGGCTGTTTTCAACGTCAATAGCATGTTGAAAAAACTAGGCGCGTATATTTGGTGCCAATTAGTAATTGTATGCAGAAAACGGGGAGGGGGTCTACCTGAAGTCGTTTCTATTGAGGCGGCATAGCACCCCTTTAGATACGGGGCGTATTGTCTTACTTTTTTCAGCAAGTGGCCTTATTTTGTTGAAAATATGGTTGCCTGAAAAAGTGGTGAACCGAAGGGAGAAGCTGTTAAACCTTTTCCATTTGGTAAAGGTCTAGGTCCAGGTCGATTTTCACTGTTTTCTCTGACTCAGGGTAATCTTCTAGATTGTAGAGTTCAGGCACCATTTTTTGCAGTCCTTTTCTTATTGGTTTAATTTCATTAGTGATTTGGGTGACTTCAATTGTGCTTTCTATTTCTGGGCTGGTTTGCACGCTGCAAACTGCGATCGTGTTTTCCTCGACGAGTTTTTTTGGCTCTTCCACGGTTAAGTGGCATTTGAGCGTGTCGTCAGGTGCGTGTTTAGTCAACGCCTTTTCTCCTCCATACTTCAACGCTGATCATGTCGCGGATGGCTACGCGTATGGCTTCAGCTCTGTTTGGGTAGAACCTTTCGTCCACAAGCTGGTCTAAAGCTTTTATGTATGTTTCGGGTAAGTATAGGGTGATTAGTTTCATGGTTGTCTTCTCCCTCGGTGAAATATGAAAATGATGGTTATCAGTTATACACCTATATGTTATGATGTAAATATGTGGTGAGCATGTTCGTGCCTTAGTTTATAAGTGTTGCAAGGGGCATGTTACAGCTTCTTGTAAATTCCAGTGGAAAGCAACCCCTATGTTTTTATTTCTTGTTGAAGCATCTAATGTACTGCGATGAAGAATTATGCACGTTTTCGTGAAGAGCTACGGGTGCTCTGCAAATCTAGCTGACGGCGAAGTTCTCGAAGGTTGTATAGCTGAAGCAGGCTACACGCTGGTTGATTCCGTCTCAGACGCAGACGTGGTAATTTACAACACATGCGCCGTGAAGGGTCCAACTGAAAACCGTGCAATAGCCGCTTTGAAGCGTGCTCCGAAGGATAAGAAGCTGATTGTCGCTGGATGCTTGCCTCTAATCAATTTTGAAAGGTTGCGCCGCGAAGTGCGTTTTGACGGGGTTATTGGACCAGCTGTTGGAGGTGAAATTGTAGATGTTGTCAGCCGGGTGTTGGCAGGTGAAAAAGTTGTGGCTTTGGATGGAGCGTTGTCGGCGAAGCCGGGGTTGGGTTTGCCGCGTTTAAGGTCGAATCCTGTGGTAAGTGTGGTTCCTGTAAGTTACGGTTGCTTAGGCTCTTGCGCTTACTGCTGTGTTGTTTCTGCTAGGGGACGCTTGCGCAGTTACACAGTGAGCGAGATTACTGAACGCGTGCGGAAGGATTTAATTGCGGGTGCAAAGGAGTTTTGGGTTACTTCGCAGGACATGGCGTGCTACGGAAGAGACAACGGTACGAACCTTGCGGAGCTGCTTAAGGCCTTAGCAGATGTTGAAGGCGATTTTCGGGTTCGCGTTGGCATGATGACGCCAAATCTGGTGACAGACATCTTGAATGATTTGGTTGAGGCTTTTAGGAGCAGTAAGGTTTTCAAGTTTGTGCATTTGCCTGTGCAGAGTGGTGACGACTTGGTTTTGCGGGGTATGAATCGTTTTTATACGGTTCAGGGTTTCAGGGAGGTTGTGGATTCATTTCGCGGTGTTTTTCCTAAGGTTACGGTTGCCACGGATGTTATTTGTGGTTTTCCCGGTGAAACCAGAGAAGCCTTCGAGAACACGCTGAAGCTAATCGGTGAAGTGAAGCCTGACATTGTTAATGTTTCAAAGTTTTTTGCCAGACCTGGAACAGTAGCAGCTGAGATGCGTGTTGGGGTTGTGGAGCCAGCTGAGATTAAGCGGAGAAGCAGTGAAGCGGCTAAGCTGGTTAGGCAGGTGTCTTTGGAGCGGAACAGGCGTTGGCTGGGCTGGCGTGGAGACGTGTTGGTGGATGAGAAGGGAAAAGTGCCTGGTTCGTGGATAGGCAGAAACTTGGCATACAAGCCTGTAACCTTGAAAAGTTCAGAAAACCTTCTTGGCAAAACGTTGCATGTTAAAGTTGTGAAAGCCTTTTCCACTTATCTCGCAGGAAAAGCCGAGTAAGACGTGGTGATTTGTTGCGAATTTTTGTCTATAACCCCCTTTATATAGTAACTGTTTAAAGGAAACGGTTGTTCTAAAGGGGGCAGCCTTTGGGGGGTGAAAGCACAGGTATTCTTCAACTCATACCCTATAGACATAGGTAAACATAAAACAAGCGCTTGTCAATATTTTTTGAGTCAAGAAATTCTTACAAGAACGCTTTTACAGTTGAAGCTAATTGGTATTAGTTGGTGCTGTTATGAGGAGAAAGGCATAGCGCACCAATATCGTTTCAAAAGTTATTTGGGAGGAATTGTATTGTCTAAAAGAGAAACAGTTTTTAGAAAAGTTGTTAATAAGACGCTTGCTTCACAGATTCTGAGAACAGTTCATAATCATGAAGGTTTTTGGTTTTGCAGGGCTCCAGGAGAATATACAGGAAAGAACGCCATGAGCCTAAACGAATTTGCAAAAACGCTACAGGTGATAGAAGTTCAGTCAGTAGATTTTCATTTTAGTCGGGGAGACTTCCGCAGATGGATACAGTTTATTCTTGGTGATGTTGCCCTTTCGTCTAGAATAAATAGGATTCCTCAGGATACACGAGGCGAGCAACTCAGAAGCGCCCTAATCAAAACTGTTAACGAACGGATTATTGAGCTGAAAAAGATTTAGCATATTTGCAAATTGCAGTACGCACAGGTTTCTGATCTGCCAAGAAAGCACGGGTATTATACTTTAACTCACACTCTACAGATATAGGTAAACATAAACACGTGTGCTTGTCAAGTAAGCTTGACTAACGCTGTTTCTGATTAAGTCAAGAAACTTTGACAAAAACGCTTTTACAGCATAAGCAGCCAATGTTAATCGTGGAATATAAAGCAATGAACGATTTGGTGCTCATAAAAAGAAAAGCATCAGCGCTAACGGTTATCCTTGTAGTCCTGTGTTCACTAGCAGTTCTAAGTTGTAACATAACAATGGCAAATGCCTCCTTCCACATCGCCCAAGACGGTCACGTCGCTGGCACCGACAAGATACGCCGTAACGGCGACGTATACACTTTCACTGGTAATATTGATATGGATATTAGGGTAGAAAAAAGCAACATCATAATTGATGGAGCAGGCTTCAAACTCGTAAAAGGTGGGTGTGCAGGAAACTGGGGGATTAAGTTTTCGTTCGATGTGCACGATGTCACCATTAAAAACTTAATAATAACTGGTTTTGGCTGCGGTATTTCGATGACGGGTTCAGGCAACACAGTGACTGGATGCACAATAATAGACTGTTATACGGGCATTTTGCTAGAAGGAGCCAATGATAATACTATCACGGATAACAAATTTGTAAACACCAGCATTCGCTTCGATGATTCATCAAACAATAGACTTAGGAATAACAAGCTTGAAAACGCTGGGATAGGCACTTCGTGGCAAAATATTTACAACGATGTTGATACTTCAAATACAATTGACGGAAAACCAGTATATTACTTGGTAAATCAGCATGATTTAGTTATAAGTCCAGTTAATTATCCGGAAATCGGCTGCCTTATCTTAATAGGTTGTACAGGCATAACAATTAAAGATATAGCCTTCTCCATCCAAACCACAAATGGCGGGGTTACTATAACGTATACAAGTGACTCAATGGTAATCAACAATACTTTCACCGACCTTTGGCGAGGCATAACAATCTATGACTGTAGCGATATGACGGTTTTGGGTAATTTTATCGTGAACAATGAAATAGGAATCGCCATCCATGGGCAAAGCCATGCGCACAACTCACGCATCAATATAACAAGAAATCATATTGAAAATAACGAGATGGGCATTTCTCTTATGGGGTCAGACCTAAACATCTATCACAACAACTTCATTAATAATACACAGCACGCTTATGATACGATATGGCACCCATTGAACTTTGTCAATGCTGTTACGTATGTCTGGGATGATGGCAAGCAAGGCAACTTTTGGAGTGACCATAACACCACCGATGCTGACGACGACGGCGTTGCCGACACACCCTACGTAATCAATAAACGGGGGAACAACACTGATCGATATCCGCTTATGGAACCTGTTCAAATAGAAGTTAATCTTCCTGTAGAGCCAGAACCTACGCCTTCTCCGGCAGAACCCAATTACGGTGCAGAGCTACTTCAACTTATCGCCGCTGCCTCAGTTGCCTCAATTGCCATAACTACCATAGCCTTAATCATCTACTTCAAGAAACGCAAACAATAATACAATGTTTGATATTTCTTTTTCTAAAAACTTCCTTTAATCTAAAGCGTGTTTTCTTCAAGTTTATTTTATAAACAAAAAATTTAATGGGGATTAGATGATAAAATAGCTCTGGAAAAATGCGTTATGTTATTCATGGGGATAACTGCCGCATTTGGAGAGTTTAAAAAATGAGGCATGGTTTGGGTTCTGAACATCCGCTTTGCGACAGATTTCAGCTTCTCATGTTGCTTTCGTTTTTTGTTGTATGGGGAATCGATATGCTATGCTTTTTTGTATGGGGGTATTCAAATGTCTTTGTTCAAGCAATTACGTATCCACTGCTTTTAGCAGGAACAGCAGTATTCGTATGTCTAAGTTTTTATCTCGTATCAAAATCTCATAAAGCAGTACTAGAACAAGTCGTAGACCCGCCTAAACTGGTTGATTCAGGCGTGTACGCTTGGGTAAGGCATCCAATGTATCTAGGTACCCTGCTCTTCTGCTTAGCCTTTCTATTCATCAGCATCTCACTCGTTTCAATCGGAATCTGGATAACTTTCTTCATCTTCTACGACAGAATGGCAACATACGAGGAACAAAGCTTAATCAAGATATTAGGAGAGCCATACACGACTTACCAAAAACGCGTCTCCAAATGGCTTCCCGGAGTATGGTAAATTGACGAAATTATTTTTACTTAAGTTGAGGAACGAATAAATGTCTGACAGAACCTTTTCTTGGAAGGACCATGTTCCAGCAACCTTATCAACGGTCCTTTTCATCTCGCAAATCATTGTCGGCATTTATCTGCTATCTGAGGTTTCACAGATTGACGTTTTGGCTTATGCTGGCGTAGCGCTTTACTTTCTTTCAGGCATAGTTTTTGGCACGCTTCCCGTATTCGAGTTTCGCAGAAAAGGCGGCGTAAAAAAAGGACAAAGCTACATTCACACCACGAAACTTGTTGACACGGGCATATACTCCATTGTTCGCCACCCACAATACATAACCTTCATACTGTGGGCACTTTCAGGCATGCTACTTTTTCAACACTGGATTGTTATCCTACTCGGCGTTCCCGTCATCCCGTTAACGTACATCGATTTAATCAGAGCAGACAAAGCCTGCACAGAAAGGTTCGGAGACGCCTACAAAGCTTACATGAAAAAGGTTCCAAGAGCAAACTTCCTGCTCGGCATCCTACACAGATTCAGGAAAAGTGCAAAATGAAGTTTTGAATTGGTGCAGATTACCTTTACATCTTCCAGGTTTTGAGTGGGTTAAACAAGTTTTTTATGCTTTCGAAACGATATAGTGTTCCAGGGGTTGTTGTGTTTGAGTGAGGAAAACGTTATCGAAGTTGGGCATGTAACGCATTTCTTCTCTAAAATTAATGTTGCAGTTTTAGAGCTCACGGCGCCTTTGGCTGTGGGCGACCGCATACTCGTGAAGGGACCAACCACGGATTTTGAGCAGGTTGTGGATTCGATTCAGATTGAGCACGAGAGCATTCCAAAGGCGGAAGCGGGGCAGAGCATAGGCTTGAAGATGGTGGAACATGCCCGAGAAAGAGACGTAGTTTACAAGAGACTCTAAGATCTACACCTTTTTTTCGTTGCCTTGGAGACAGGGTTTTAGTCGGCTTCGGCTGAAGCTTCCACTATACGCTTTATCTCAGCGTTCAAGGCGTCTGGTAAACCCAGTATACCCACATCCATGAATCCTCGAATTATCAGCGAAACCGCTTCGTCCCGCGACAGTTTCCTAGTCATCAAATAAGTTATTTCTCTTTCCGAGATTTTGCCTACAGCCGCTTCATGTGTGATTTCGACACCTTTCTTTTTGGCGATTAACTCCGGTATGGACTTCAAGAAGGCCTCGTCATCAATGAGCAATCCGCGACACTCCAAGTGTCCCTTGCAGTCAGTGTTGTCGCCTTCGATTAAGCCCCTGATTATCATTTTGGAGCCTTCGCGTGCTATGGCGCGGCTGACCATTTCTGCTTTGCTGCCTTTACCAGTGAGAACCGCTTTCGACCCAATATCCATAGTAGAATTTGCATGTCCATACAGGATGCTGTTGAAGCTCACTGTTGACTCAGCGCCACTGCAGAGAGCTGCGGGGTACATCTGCACGTCACGAACGGGGCGCATACACACATAATTCGAAACGAACGTGGCTTTGTCCCCTACCTCCGCGGCGCTTCTAGGACGCACCAGCGTGTTTTCGCTCCACTGATGAATCATAGTAAAGTTGAGCATGGCGCCTTTCTTAACGTAGATTTCTGACACGCCCAAGTGCGCAGCGTCTGGAACACTGGAGTGCTGAACACAACTGGTGATTATGTGCGATTTTGAGCCTTCCTCGGCGATGATGATGTTGTGAACTCGCTGCTCCAAGTTTTTCTTCGTAATTAACAAGCATGACTGCAACGGAAACGTTATCTCGGCGCCTGGCATAACACGCATAAAATAGCCTCCGCTCCAGTTATCCGCCACTTTCCGCGTGTACTCATCCTTATTCATGTCGACGAGCTTCCACATATACTCTTTAAGCCACGAATACTTCTCCAAAGCTGTTTTCGTGTCCATAAGCTCGATTTTTCCTTGGAAAAGCTCGTTGACCTTCGAGTAAACTGTGGACTGGTCCACATGATAAAAGGTGCCTGAGCGGTCTTTATCGCCCGCTTCCATGCCCGCCTTGTAGGTTTCTTCCAGAATCTCATGCGGGATCTTCATGAGTTCATTTTCTTTACTCAAACTTCCATCCTTCCGTCTTTCTTACTCTACACGCTACGCATTCTTCGTAGCCGACTTTCTTTATGTCCTTGTAAATATGCGTGGGATCAGTGAAACAGTGAAACTTGCCCGATAACAGTACGCATCCATACTTTGCTTTGATGTGGTCAAGTATGTCGCCCTTATGCGTAATTATCAGCGCGGAACTGCCGTTACGTTCAACGTACTGCTGTATCTCATCTGCGATAAGCCGCAGGCTTTCCACGTCCACACCGGAGTCAGGCTCGTCCAGAAGCAGAAGTTTCGGCTTCAGAAAAATCAGCTGTAAAATCTCGGAACGTTTTCTTTCGCCGCCGGAGAAGCCCACGTTGATGTCTCTATCCAAGAATTTAGTGAGCCTGAACGCTTCTATGAGCTTTTGCTCTTCATCGTTGAAGCGAGCAATCGGGCTCTTGCCTAGACACAGTTTCAGCAGGTCAGACAGTTTCACGCCTGTAATCTCGGGTGGATTCTGGAAGCTTACAACCATGCCCAGTCGCGCTCGTTCCTCAACGCTTTTGTTGGTGATGTCAACGCCCATGAAAGATATTTTGCCTGAAACCACCTCATAGGAGGGGAGACCCATCAAAGCGCTTAGAAGTGTTGTCTTTCCAGACCCGTTGGGTCCAAAGAGAATGTGGCTTTCATGGCTCTTCAGGCTGAAAGTGATGTCTTCAAGAATAAGTTTACCTTCAACCTTAACTGATAAATTCTCAACATCAAGTATATTCATAACAATCAATAGAAGTGGTTCCAAGGAAAAAATAAACCTTTTGAATGGCTGCTGTTTTGCTAAGGTTTGAACGTTGCGAGGAGCCTGCGTTTAATCTCTTCTACCAATGAGGTATGAGTTAACTTTTACAATACACAAAGGAGAATAATCTGTATCAACGATTCATAACCCTTTACTTACTATTCATGATTATCATATGCACCAACTTCAAACGAGTCGGGAAATCAACTTCAACCAGTAAACAGTGAAGAGGGAGTGCCATGCAAAGCAAAGCCCGAAGAAGCACTAAAAAAAATTTGGTTACACTTCTAAAGTTCATTGCTGCCCCTGCACTTGTTGTTGACGGAAAAAGCAAGATTCTTTTGATAAACGACGCACTTTTAGGCTTGTCTGGTCTGAAAAAGAAAGACCTGATTGGCAAGTCATTCTTGGATTTGAGCGTCCTAAACGAAAAAAACAAAGCAAGAATCGCTAAAAAATTTGAAGCAAGGCTCAAAGGATTACCTGTTAAACCCTACGAAGTCACTTTAACAGATAAAAATGGTGAAGTAAGAGCTATAGAGATAACGTCAAAAAAGATAGAATGTTTTGAACACCCCATTTTTCTCGTTGTCGTACACGACATTACTGAAAGAAAAGCAAAAACAAAGCAGCTCGAGGAATATTCTGAGAAAATGGAAGCTCTTGTGGCTGAAAAGGCTAGGCAAATAATCGAAAGTAAAGAAAAACTAGAAGCGATTTTTAACTCTTCTCCTGACGCCATAGTAGTTACTGATTTAAATGGAAAACTCGTCGAAGTTAACGAAGCGGCAATAAAGCTTTACGGATGTTCATCAAAAAACGGTTTAATTGGAAAGAACGTTTTTGAACTCGTTTCAAGAGAGGAACAAGCGAATCTGTCGCTATTAATCGAGAATATTTCAAGAGATGGTACCGTAAAGAACGCTGAGCAGATTTTTTTAACTGAAAATGGCAGAGAATTACCTGTCGAGTTTTCTGCCAGCTTTATCAAAAATTCTTCGGATAATCCGGTAGGTTTCGTTAGCATAGTCAAAGACATCTCAGAACGCAAAAAGGCACAAGAGGCTATAAAAGAAAGTGAAGAGAAATTCAGGGACCTCTCTGAAGAATCCCCGAACATGATTTTCATAAACAAAAAGGGTGAGGTGGTCTACGCAAACAAAAAGTGCGAAGAGTTAATGGGATACACAAAGGAAGAGTTCTATGCTCCCACATTCAACTTCTTATCTTTAATCGCCCCAGAGTCACTAGAGAAAATTAAATCAATCTACAGCAGACATAAATTAGGAGAAGAAGCAGCTCCATATGAATATGATATTGTTACTAAAGCGGGAAAAAGAATTAGCGTGGTTATAACTACAAAACTGATAAAATATGGTGGAGAACGCGCTATCCTAGGAATAGTAACTGACATTAGTGAACGCAAACATCTTGAAACTGCACTGCGTGAAAGTGAGGAAATGTTTCGCGCAATAAGTACTTCCGCGATAGATGCAATTATTCTGCTAGATAAGAGAGGCAAAGTTACATATTGGAATCCTGCGGCTGAAAGAATTTTTGGTTATACAAGTGAAGAAGCGATAGGTAAACCACTGGATGCTCTAATAATTCCCGAAAAGTATAGAGGAATGCATTCAAAATCTGCCATGAAAACATTCGAGAACGGAAAACATCATAAAACTTCAATGGAATTTAAAGCTCTTAGAAAAAACGGAAAAGAAGTTCCGATAGAGCTTTCAATTTCACTGTTGCAACTTAAAGATAAAAAACACCTGCTGGGAATTATACGAGATACTTCAGAGCGCAAAAGAATGGAGACTACATTGCAAGAAGCCGAAAAACGTTACCATGCACTATTTAACAAGGCGCCGTTAGGCATTCTGCTTCTTGATGAAACAGCTACCGCGGTTGAGTTCAATGAAGAAGCCTATCGTCACCTCGGCTATACCCGAGAAGAGTTCGCAAAGCTCACGGTTTCTGATTATGAAGTAATTGAAACCACTAAAGAAACAAAGGCACGCATGAAAAAGATAATGCGCGAAGGAAAGGACGAGTTTGAAACCAAACATCGAACCAAGAACGGTGAAATCAGAGACGTCATAATCTCGGTGCAGGTTATCGAGCTTGCTGGAAAGAAGTTATTCCATCTCATCTCAAAAGACGTTACTGAGCAGAAGAAAATTGAACGTGAACTTAAAATCGAAAAAGCCAAACTGGAAGCTGTTACAGAGAACATCGGTGCTGGTCTGGCAATTATCAGCAAAGACTATCAAATATTATGGGCGAACAAGCTTCTGAAGCAGATTAATGGTGAATGCGAAGGCAAAATATGTTATTCGACGTTTAACAGGCTTAGTGAGGTTTGTCCCGATTGTGGGGTCAAAAAAGTCTTTGAGACTGGTGTGTCTCTTGATATTCACGAATATTCCAATGTTGATGATAAAGGCAACCGATTTTGGGTTGAGCTTATTATCACTCCAATTAAAGACGAAAATGGAAATGTTATAGCTGCTTTGGAACTGGCAGTAAACATAACTGAACGGAAAATCATGGAAAACAAGCTGGCAGAGTACTCTCAAAAGCTAGAGAAAGTAGTTGAGAAAAGAACAAGACAGTTGCAGCAGGCGCAGGCTAAACTCGTCAAGTCTGAGCGGCTTGCGGCCATTGGTGAATTAGCTGCCATGGTTGGGCATGACCTGCGTAATCCATTAACAGGCATAATGGGTGCGACATACTACTTAAAAAATAAACATAATGGAGAATTGGGTGCTAAAGGACAAGAAATGCTTGAAACCATCGAAAAAGCAATTTTGTACTCTAACAAAATCGTGAACGACTTGCTAGAATATTCGAAAGACCTGAAGTTAGAAATCACTGAGACTACCCCAAAAGACCTGTTTAAAAACTCGTTGTCTTTAATTGAAGTTCCAGAAGCAATCCGTATTGTAGACGCCACCGAAGACAAGCCTACGATAAAAGCTGATGCGGAAAAGATGCAGCGGGTTTTCATTAACCTCATCCGAAACGCTTTTGACGCTATGCCTGAAGGTGGAACCCTGACAGTGAAAAGTAAGGAAGTCAAAGGCAAATTGAAAATTTCCTTCAAGGATACGGGAACAGGTATGTCAAAAGTAACTTTAAGCAAGCTTAAAGGGGACGTTCTCCTGTTCACGACTAAAGCGAAAGGCATGGGCTTCGGCTTGCCCATTTGCAAACGCATAGCAGAAGCTCACGACGGAAAACTCTCTGTGGAAAGCAAAGTCGGGAAAGGAACCGTGATTACTATAACCCTTCCAGTCAACCCCGAACCAGCGAATGAAAACGAGGTAAAATTGTTTTTCAACCACTTCATGCTGGACGCAATTGCTGCAAAACAAAAAGCTAAACAAACCCCTTCTCCGTAGATTTAGGGGTTATCTCACGGCTGTTTTGAATAATAATAGATTTTTATTACTGAGGAATCACCCGTTATCGGGTAACCCAGAATTGAAATACTGTTCAGAATGTCTTGAGAAACGAATTCGCTTTCCTCATTTAACTGGTGACTATCATTAAGCCTCGTTTTAACTTCCCCATCTGGATCAGCGACATTATCGTGTGAAAGGATTAACCATAATTTGTCATGCTCATTTGTTAAGAGCGCTTCACTTAACTGATCAGTTGTTTGCACTCCTACGATAACATTGCTTCCAGTGTAGTATTGTTCAAAGCTTAGTTTAAGCCAAGGTGCATTCACTATTATTATGTCTCCAACCGTCTCATGCTCTTGAACGTAAAATGCTGCTTCTCTCCACTGTTCCTTGTTCGGGTTGGTATAATAAGAATAAGCAATAACAGCGCTATCAATTAACAGAATAAGAAGTAAAATGTAACGAAGTTTCCGGTTCTTGTTTGCTAAACCTTTAGAAACTAGCAAGTAGAATGCAGGCGAGACCAGTATAAGATACTTTGGTAAGTAAATTGGTTGAAAAATAAAAGAAATTAACAGGGCGAGAATAATCGGTATTCCAATCCACATAAAGCAGAAAGTAATGCTAAAATTGGACGAATTAAAAACGCATGCTTTTATTCTTTTTAGGTTTTCCAAAGAGGATGAATTGGCAAAACGTTTTTTCAAGTTGTTTAATGTGAAAATGCTTCTTAGTGAATACCCAAAAACTAGGATGCTGACAACCGAACTATTACAAAACACTGTGATAGTTCCTATAATTAGAATGATGTCTGGTTGTGGAATCCATCCTATCGCACTGGAACCCTCTAGAACGTAAGGGGTTACATCTAAAAGTTTAATCAACCACGGAAAAAAACCTGCAGTAATCAGGGACAAAGCGGTAAAACCCTTTTTGAAAACTCCCTTTTCATGCCTATAATAGATTAGAAGACAGAAAAATTGTAAAATTATTATGAAAATGCCGTAAGCGTGAGTGTACAACATTAGTATGCTTGCAATTATGTAACTAACCCAGTATCTTTTGCGGTTCTCATTAAGGCTCTTTACGAAAAAGAAAATTGAAAGCAAAGTCGTTAACATCAAAAGGCTGTACATGCGTGCTTCTTGTGAAAAATAAATTTGAAAAATCGAGATTGCCAAAATAAAAGAACTGTATACAGCTATCTTGACATTAAACAAGGTTTTTCCAAGTTTATACAACGCAAATATTGACAAAACACCAAAAATTGCCGATAAAGATCTAACTGCAAATTCGCTGGTTCCAAATAATCCTATCCAGAAATGCAGCATCAGGTAATAAAGAGGAGGAATATGGGCTTCATAAGATGGAGGATTTATGATAGCGCCAAGGTCTTGCTGAGAAAAATAGAGACTCATTGTCTCGTCAAACCAGTAACTCTCCCCGCCAAGATTGTTAAACCTTAAGAAAAATCCTAATACACAGATCAGGAGAATAAGAATCAGCTTGTTTTTCTCAATCCAACTTAAAGCTTGCAAATACTTGCCTCTTAAAGAGACATATACCGTATGCTAATTTAAAACGTTAGCAAACTTCAAAAAATTAGGGAATTA
>JAFGLT010000034.1 GCA_016927895.1 Candidatus Bathyarchaeota archaeon
ATGAGAGCTTCTTGAATTTGATGCTTTGGTTTTCCAAGCCTACTTCGAAAACTTGGTTCACATCGAAGTCTATGCCTAGGCTGTCGTATTCTTGTTCCGTTAAGAACAGCAGGATTTTCGGTATGGAGATTTGTGTTCTAGGCTGCAGAAAAGGCATTTGCTGCTGCAGGGCTTGAAGTACGTCTTGAGCCATTTTTGCTTCTTCTGATTGTGGTCTAACTACGAAGGGCGAAACTCCTCGTTCTTCAACCAGTTCGATTCGTTTTCCAAGGTTGCCGTCCAAATCGCGGACAGACTCGATTTTGTTGACTCTTACTCGAAACATCGTCAATTTCACGCTCGCATAGAGAATACTCACATCACAGATTTAAGCTATTGAGCACGAAAAAATGGGTTTCAGGTTATTAGCTGCTTTGTTGTCTCGAGGTTCACGTATTTTCCTCTGAACCCCTGCAATGAGCCGATAATGCTTCGGGTTTCCGCTGTGGTTTTCGGCTGTTTAAGTTCCACGAAGTTCTTGAACCGTACAAAAGTCATCGCCATTCTGCCCTGTGTGAAATCGCAGTAGTCTTCAAACGTTTTGAAACAGCTTTCTGTGCCGTATTTTCGCCATAATTCGCCGCTGTCACCAGTTACCCGTTCAACAAAGTCTGCAATTCCCATGACTTGCATAACGGGTTTTTTCACGTAGAAAAAGAGCTTCTGAGCCGATTTCGGTGCTACCTTGTTTCTGCGCACGAACGAGTAAGTTCCTTTGCTGGTTCGGTTGCGTTCACAAAGCATGTTCCAGTATTTCTCGTCAGCAATTAAAATGAAAGCGTAATGCTCGGGTTTCATACGTTTGACTCTTCCTGCAACCATGATGTTTAATTCCTGAAATAACATTTTCGGCAATCCAAGATTATCCCGAATTGATGCACGTAGAACATCTATAGCCCCTTATTTAACGGAGCAGTGTACAGCGCTGAGTCGAGCGTTTTCTACATGCTATTGGTTGTGAAAAACGCCAATACGAGTAGACCCCTATAGTTTCTGCAATGAATTTCTATTAGGATTCTAATAGGATTAGAAGTTAGTTTGGTGAGTAAGGTGAGCGCTATTTTTGGTTTGTTTGGTCGAGGAAGAGTTTTTTCACGTATTCAGCTAAGGTTGCCTTTTGTTTTTTGGCTATCTTTTTGAGCGCGTTGTTTATTCCTGTGGAGTACTGGACAGCCTTTTTGGTTTTCTCGGTTACTGACAGAGGTAAGCCCATGTTTTCCGCTGTTTTCCTTAAAACCAGTTTCCTCAGCGTATCTGCCCGCCTTTCGATTTTCAGTTCAACAGGCAGAGCCATGGCGAACTCGGCGATTTGGTATGAACCAAAAGGCACACGCAACTCAACATTGTGGAAACTGCAGATTTTCATGTCGCGTTCAAGGTTGCTCTCGTGAATCCCAACTACGTCGTCAAACATGGTTTTCCTCACTTTTTCCTCCCCATGCAGCAAGTACTCGTTGACATAGCGTTGGTAACCGCCGAAAAGCTCGTCTGCACCTTGCCCCGCTAGCATCACATTGAACCCTGACGCCGCTGTTTTCTCCGCCGCCCAATAAAACGGCACCGCAATACTTGTTTTAACCGGGTCAGCCTCCTCGATAACCTTCACAACCTTGGGAACGACGTTTTCCACATCCTCTTCCCTGAACAGGTGAACCTGCAACGGCAGACCCAGTGCGTCAGCTGCCTTCTTTGCCTCCTCAGTTTCAGGCTGATTCTCCAAGCTTACATGAATCAAGTGAACGTTAACTTGGCACTTCTTAGTCAGAAAAGCCACAACACTGCTGTCTAAACCACCAGAAAACGCCACCGCAACATCCTCAACCCCAGCAACCCGACTACGCACAGCCTGCTCCAACAGTTCCTGCAATTTTTCCGCAGCTTCCTGCATGGTGACCTGTTTAGGTTCCGAGTATACAAGCGTCTTGACAGGCTTAAATTCGAAGCCTTTTCGGCTGACAAGACCCACCTGCCCCGGAGGAAACGAATACACTTCATTAATTCCAAGATTCCACAACGCCTTACGGTTTGAACCAAACGCCACAATGCTCTGGTTTTCCCCATAATATAGAGGTTGAACGCCTACGGGGTCTCTTCCCGCGATGATTCGTTCGGGCTCGGCTATTATGAACGCGAAGTCGCCTTCAACTTCCCCAAGAAACGCTTCACTTGCCTTGAAGCGGTCTGATTGCTGAAGCTTGTTGATAATTGCTTCTATGTCTGAAGTGTACGAGGTTGGCGCGTAGATTCTGCCGTCAAAGACCAGCTTCGCATCTCCTGAACTCACACAACGTTGCTCATATTGTGGGCTGAGTGTTGTGTTGCCGTTTTGCTTGTTCAGCATTGCAATGGTCGTTCCCAAGTGGCTTCCCGTTCCGTTTATTCTGTTATGGTTTGGTAAAACATTAATGTTTAATCTGCATATCCTTTTGTCGAGGGAAAATTGAATTGCCTATATTGCCTATAGACACGGGTCGTTACGGAACCCCCGAGATGCTACGGGTTTTCGAGGAGAAGGCTCGTATTCAAAGATTACTCGATGTGGAAGCCGCGTTAGCTTTGGCACACGCTGAAGTCGGCAACATCCCCCAAAAGGACGCTGAGAAAATCGCGGCTATGGCTTCCACCAAATACGTAAAAGTAGAACGCGTCAAAGCCATCGAGAAGGAGATAAAACATGACATTGCCTCTTTAGTTCGCTCGTTATCCGAAGTTTGCGGCTCAAGCGGCGCGTACGTTCACTTAGGCGCCACAAGCTACGACATCGTAGACAGCGCCAACGCCCTGCAACTGAAGGACGCCATAGAAATCATCGAGGAAAAACTGGTGGCGCTCAAATGTATCCTGCAGAAGCAGGCTGGCCAGCACAAGGAAACCGTGATGATCGGGCGAACCCATGGGCAGCACGCGTTGCCGATAACTTTAGGTTTTAAATTCGCAGTCTGGGGCTACGAGGTTTCACGACACTTAGAGCGGCTGGACGACTGTAAACCTCGCGTTTTGGTTGGAAAGATGAGTGGCGCCGTTGGCACCCAAGCCAGTCTAGCAGAGCATGCCGCGCGCATTCAGGGACTCGTAATGAAGCGGCTGGGTATTCGCGCCGCCGAGATTTCAACGCAGATAGTGCAGAGAGACCGCTACGCCGAGTACGCCTGTGTCTTAGCCATGGTTGCGTCTTCACTGGATAACTTCGCTACGGAAATCCGCGAGTTGCAGCGACCCGAAATTGGAGAACTCTTCGAATCGTTCGAGAAGAAGAAGCAAGTAGGTAGCTCCACTATGCCTCACAAGCGGAACCCTGAAACGTGCGAAAGAATTTGCGGTTTAGCCCGAATTATCCGAAGCCTATCCATCCCCGCACTGGAGAATGCTGTCACGTGGCACGAACGCGACTTAACCCAGTCATCAGCGGAACGCTTTATCTTCCCCGAGTTGTGCATCCTGACTGATTACCTGCTGTTCTTGATGAGCAATGTTGTGGATAACTTGAGGGTTGACGAAAAACGCATGTTGCAGAACATTGATTTAACTCAAGGACGTGGCATGTCGGAAGCCGTGATGATGGCTCTAGCGAGGAAAGGCGTGAACAGGCAAGAAGCTCACGAGCTACTCAGGCAGCTGACCATTAAGAGTGAGGTTGAAAAGCGGCACTTCCGCGAGATCCTCCTCGAAGACAAGCTGGTGAGCTGCACGTTGAGCGAGAGAGAGATTGATGAGGCTTTGAACCCGAAAAACTACTTGGGCACCGCGGTTAAGCAGGCAGAAAAATTCGCGGCGTCAGTTTAGTAGTCGGCAAGCGACTTCTGTTTCCACTCGTCGCCTTTCTCAAGCTTTTCCCATGTGTCTTTCTTGACGAAACCGCCCACCTGCTCCTTGATTTTCTTGGCCAAGCGCGGTCCAATCAGCGGCAGGTTAGTTAAGTCTTCAAGCGGCGCGTGTTTTATGGCTTCAATCGTCTGGAAACCCGCGTTGAACATTATGCGTCCGCGCATGCGTCCTACTCCCTGCAGCTTGACGATTGGCACCAGCTCCTTCTTTATGCCTTTCTCTACGCGTTCTATCAGCTCCGCGGCTAGGGGCAGCACTTCCTTCTTTCCTGAGAGCATGCCTAACTCGTGTGTGGCGTGAAGCAGCCACTTCGCATTTTCAATAATCCTGTACAGGTCGCCAGGTTGTACCCTGAACCTTTCCAGCAGCTTTTCCTCGCTTGTCTCTTCAATCCAGCTTTCCAGCACCAAGGCTGTTTTAATTTCACCGAGAAACTCCTCGTAAGCTATGCGGTCGTCCCACTCGTCAGGTACCTCCACGAACAACTCGTCTTTACGCTCCTCCATGAGAACCGCAAGGTCATCCAGTTCCCGCGAGTACGGCCTCATAACGGGACCCATATCCGGAGTATGCGCAATCAAATGCAGAAGGCTCAACTCGGTCAGGTGCTCAGGCTTGTACTGCAGCGCTTCGCGGATTTCAACTCCTGACAACGGGTCTATGTAAAGCTCGCTTACTCGTTTTCCAAATCTTGTGGCGTAAATCTCGTTGCCGAAAAGCTCCAGCATCTCCTCGTCGTACAAGTACTTCATGATTTTGGCTACGAGGCTTTTGATGGCTTTTACGTCGTACTGGTACGCGTAGAACGTTTTCCCGAAAAACTCGTAGACGCCCGTCTCAGTGTGCGCAAAATCCGAAGCGATTGTCGCTAGTACATGCCCGCGAATTATCTTTTCAACCGCCAACCTCGACCATATTCTCTCTGTACGCGCAAGAACGTAATTCTGCATCAAATAATCCGCTTCGTCCGCGACTTTCGCGATGAGCACGGACTCGCCAACCTTGTCGTATCTGGGTCTTCCAGCCCTCCCTGCCATTTGCTTATACTCCAACACCTTAATCGGGTAATTGCCGTAGCCCGGCTCCCAACGACGGTAATCGTGAATTATGACTGTACGCGCTGGAAGGTTCACGCCGAAAGCCAAAGTCGGAGTGGCAGTCAACACCTTCAATTTTCTCTGCCTGAACAAGTCCTCAATCAAACGACGGTGAGCACCAGCCAAACCTGCATGATGAAACGCAGTGCCCGACTCTACAAGCACAGCCAGCGAGTCACTTATGTTTGTCCGTTCACCCGTAGACAAGATTTTTTCTGCTTCACGCATCAACCCTCTCTTGACAGGTTTAGCCAACACTTTGCCAGTGTACGAGGCAATTTTCTTCGCTAAAGACACAGAGCTCTTTCGCGTAGACGCAAAAACCAGCGCTTGACCGCCAGTTTTAATCGTGTTCAAAACAAGATTTATGGTCGTATCCCGTGTCTTCTTCTCAATTTTACGGGCGTCCCCATCCTTATACTGAATCTCCTCATGCAACAGCACCCCTTCCTTCAGTGAGACGGGGCGCCACTCCGTTACCACATACTTAGCGTTAAGCCAACCCGCAATTTCGTCAACGTTATGGATGGTTGCGCTTAACGCCAAAACTTGGATTGAAGGATTAATCTGCATTAGCCTCGCCAGCACCACTTCAAGCGTGGGGCCTCGATCGCCGTCATTTAACAGGTGCACTTCGTCCGCCACCACCAATGAGATGTCATCCATCCATTTCACACGGTGCCTCAACAGCGAATCCGCCTTCTCGTTGGTCGTCACGATTATGTCGTATCTTCCCAGCCACGAGTCGCCGCTGTCAAAGTCGCCGGTGCTTATGCCCACGCTCACCCGTTTTCCGTCATCCTTGCGTATGGAAATGTACTTTTTGAACTCGTCATACTTCTCGTTCGCCAAAGCCCGCAATGGCGACAAATAAACCACTTTTCCGTTCTTCTCTAAAACGTGCGTGAGGCTGCAAAGCTCTGCTATCAACGTTTTCCCAGAAGCAGTTGGACTCGCCAAAACGAGGTTTCTGCCCTCTAAGACTCCCGTCTGTACAGCTTCTTCCTGTGGAGGATACAACTCTGCGATTCCAGAGCGAAGAGTCACTTCCTTCACTGACTCAGGCACTGGCAACTCTGCGACTTTCACTTACACACGCCATCATTTCATTGGTTAAGCCAAAATATGGAAACCCTGATTTATAGTGTTAATCATGGTTTCCCAGTTTTTTAAAGGTACATTTTTCTACTTGAAACCGCGATACTAAAGGTAACAGTTGTTTATTATCTAAAAAAGGTCAGGATACGGTATGGTTGAAAATGTTAGAGATCTACTTAAAGCACATGAAGGCATAAAACGCGAGGTTTACTTGGACAACGAAAATTCAACCATAGTTCCCAAAGAAGTGGTTGAAGCCATGTTGCCCTACTACAACCAACGCGCCTACGGCAACCCCACGCTCACACATAAACCCGGGTGGGAAGCCTTCGAAACCATAATGGGCGCATCCCAGAAAATCAGCAAGTTCATAGGCGCCAAAATCCTCGAAGAGATCACTTTCACTCCAGGCGCCACAGAAGCAAACAATCTCGCACTGATGGGCGCGGCGTTAGCCAACAAGCACAAAGGCAAAAAAATCGTAATCTCAGCCATTGAACCCATAAACGTCTTACACGTGACTGAGATGCTGCAGAAGTTTGGGTTCACAACCACAAAAATCCCAGTTAACCCTGAAGGCTTCCTAGACCTCGAGAAGCTTAAAGAAGCCGTGGATAAAGAAACCGTGTTAGCAAGCATAGCTACGCTGAACAACGAGATTGGAACCGTCCAGCCACTTAAAGAAGCGTTAGACATAGTTAAAGAAAAAAACCCCGACGCCCTGTTTCACACAGACGCTTCAGACGCGTACGGCAGAATCCCCTTCAACGTGCAAGAACTACAAGTGGACTTGGCAACCGTGAGCAGCTACAAGATTCTGGGCCCCCGCGGCATCGGCGCGCTGTACGTGAAAGAAAGTGTGAACGTAGACAAGATTCTAGAAGGCCAGATAGGCACCCAGAAGCTTTGGCCAGGCGTTGAAAACACCCCGCTTATCGTCGGCTTCACCAAAGCGTCTGAGCTGGTGTTCAAAGATTTCGAAGCAAACACAAGTCACATGCGCAAGTTAAGAGACAAACTTGCCGACGGCATATTCGCGAAGCTCTCCGATGTGAAGCTTAACGGTCCAAAAGGTGACAAGAGAGCACCTGACAACGCAAACATAAGCTTCCTAAGATGCGAAGGCGAAGCATTAACAATCGAGTTAAGCCTCGCAGGCGTCTACGTGTCCAGCGGTAGCGCATGTAGCAGACGGCTACTTCAACCAAGCCACGTTCTCGTCGCCATAGGCCGCAAGTTCAGCGAAGCCCACGGCAGCATCCTAATGAAAACGACACGGTGCCACACAGAAGAAGATATAACTCATGTTTTAGAAGTGTTACCTAACGCAGTAAACAGAATAAGAGGGATAGTAGGCTCTACAGGAGTTGATTAGAAAGTGTCACGTGTACCTTTACCTTACACCCAGAAGGTTCTCGACCTATTCCGAAACCCCAAAAACCTCGGGAAACTGGAAGATGCCAACGTCATCGCAGTTGCGGGAAACCCCGCGTGCGGAGACATGATAACCTTCTACATGAAAATCAACGACCATGACGTTATTGAAAAAATCACGTTTGAAAGCTACGGGTGCGCCGCGAACATAGCCACCGCAAGCATAGTTACCGAGATGATTAAAGGCTTGACCACTGAAGGCGCATGGAAAGATGTGACATGGAAAAAAGTAACCGAAGAAGTAGGTGGCCTTCCAAGCGTCAAATTTCACTGCGGCATCCTCGCGGTAGGCGCTGTCAAAAGAGCCATCCGAAAATACTACGAGCAGAAGGGTTCTGCTCCAAGCTGGCTTCCAAAAGAATTAACTTTCGAGGAGAAGCAGGCGCTTGAAGAGGAAGAACTCGCCAAAAAAATGTCGAAGAAGCTGAAGGCTGCGGAGGAAAAGTAGCTTTAGACCCCTACAAGATTCGCGAAGATTTTCCAATATTTAAGCGGAAAATAAACGGTAATTCCCTAATCTACTTTGATAACGCTGCAACAACGCAGAAACCCCGACAGGTAATCGACGCCATACGGAACTTTTACGAGAACCACAACGCCAACGTCCACAGGGCAGTCCACACGCTGTCTCAGGAAGCTACAGACCTGTATGAAAACGCGCGTAAAACCGTCGCCAGCTTCATTAATGCGAAAGACGAGGCGGAGATAATTTTCGTTAGAGGCACAACCGAAGCAGTTAACCTAGTCGCGTACGCTTGGGGCCTTCATAACCTGAAAAAAGATGATGAAGTTCTGGTGTCTCTAATGGAACACCACAGCAACATCGTTCCTTGGGATATACTCTCAAAGATAAATGGGTCAACAATCAAATACGCGAAAGTGAAGGCGGAAGGAACACTGAATTACGAGGATTTCGAAAGCAAAATCTCCAGCAAAACCAAACTTGTAAGTCTCAGCCATGTTTCAAACGTAAGCGGCGTAATCAACGATGTTAAAAGAATCGCCAAAGTCGCCCATGAAAACGACGCGTTGATGTTCGTGGATGGTGCCCAGTCTGTTCCCCACATGCCAGTGGACGTTAGAGACTTAGATGCGGATTTCATGGCTTTTTCCGGACATAAAATGCTGGGACCCACAGGCATAGGTGCGCTTTACGGCAAG
>JAFGLT010000035.1 GCA_016927895.1 Candidatus Bathyarchaeota archaeon
GTCAATATAACCCAGCCAACCAGCATTAGAAACCTCAGTCACATACACATAATCACTACCATTCCAATAAAACAAAGAAGGACAACATGAATAACCGCTAACCAGATTGAATGTTGCTATGAAAATTAGGCTATTGTCTAGGGTGAACGTTGTTGTTGTGCTTGTGGCGCCGTTGCTCCAGTGGTCGAACTCGAAAACCGCGGTGTCGGTAGTGAAGGGGCTTACTGTTTTTATTGTGTATTCGCCTACAGGCATGAGGCTTAAATATGGCATGTTAAGGCTTTCGCCGTTAAGTGTGAAAGGTACGAGGTCAGAACCGCCGCCGGAATATCTAATCAGGAGAGTGTGGTAGCCTTCGGGAACGACTGTGAAAGTTCCAGATAAGGAGTTAACTTTGACGGTGTGTTTTCCTTCTGTTGTAGCGTTGTAAGTGAATTCTACGGTTGTTGTGTCTCCTGCGTCCAAGTTGATTACTTTGCGCTCCTGTAAAGAGTCGTCAACCATGAGCCTTACCGAAAGAATGTCTGTCTCTGTTCCTTGGTTTGTGGCAGTAACCGTGGTGGTGATGGGTTCGTTGGGCCAGACTTCACGTGGCTGTGTAGACAGGTTAGATAGGACTATTTTGCTGGATGATGGTGGTGGAACATTGAAAGTTACTGAACCCGATAAACCGCATGCTTCAATGGTGTAGTTGCCTTCGGTTTCTTTGATTACCGTGAACTCCACTATGGTTGATTCTCCTGCTTGAAGCAGAATTGTTTGGTTTTCTTCTAGCACGCTGTTGACGGTGAGGTTGGCTATGTATTCGCCTTGTTCGCCGCCTATGTTGGTTAAGTTAAGTGTTACTAGGATTGGTTCGTACACTTCAGCTTCTAGGGGGTTGATTGTGAGGTTGGTTGCTGAGAACTCGGCTTGTTTTGGTCCGGAAACGATTAATCCTTCAGCTTGAAGGTAAAAGTAAACTCCAGCTGCGGCGGCTACGATTAGAAGGTCGATTACGAGAACTGCTTTTAGCTTGGTTAGGCCTGAACGTGAGGTCATGTTGTTCCACCTTACTTCGTTCAGGTATATAACTGTAGTCTATTCGGCTTGCGGGAGAAGCGAACTTTGTTAGAAGCTGGCAACACCCTTTTTTTCTGAAAAATTGTACCATTTCCAAAGCTCGTCTGCAGCCCTTTCGGAATGTCCATGCGCTAGAAGTAAATTTTTGAAAGCGTGCTTTGGTTTTTCGTTCAACAATGGTTCACGGTTTTGATACTGAGAATGAAACAAAAATAAACGTTCCGTATCCTAAATCACTCTTGTAGACGTGTACAACGCAAATACACAAGGCTTCTGGACTGACGCGTGATTTTTTTCTATAACCACCTATAAATAGCAAGTATATAAAGAAAAACGAGCCAGAACGTCCTTTCACGGCACTCGTAAAGAAACGCTTATAGGCTAATGTTACGGGTTAAGTTTCAGCAGTGAGCCTCTTTGGGCGGGTAGATCAGCTTGGTATGATCGCCACGTTGGCATCGTGGAGGCCGCGGGTTCGAATCCCGCCCCGTCCACCAAACCTGCTTTCTGAGACGCGGTTATGTTATGTAGTACCGTAAGATTTTTTGGAGGTTTGTTGGGGTTTCCATTGTTTGTTTTAGTAGTTTAAGAATTTCGGGTTGAAGTCGGCAAATATCCTGTAAATTGACTAATCCGACCAAGTGGTTCTCATGTGTAACCGGGAGGTTCTTTATTTTTTTCTCGAACATGAGGCGTGCAGCTTCTTCCAAGTCCGTGCTGGGTTCAATAGTCACTAGAGGACTGGACATTATCTCCTTCACCTTTGTTCTCTTAGCATTCTTGTCCTCCGCAACTATACGTTTCAGGATGTCTCTCTCTGTAACGATTCCTTTAGCTTTCTCTTCAACCGTGACGATTATGGCGGTTACACCTTCTTGAGCCATGACTTCGGCAGCTTCCTTTACGGAAACCTCTGCATCCATAATGGCTACTTCCGTGGTCATTACATCCTCAGCTTTGATAGGAATTGCGAATTTTTCTTCCGCTTTATCCCGAGGCTTATCTTTAGACACAAAATCACACCATACCAGATTATTGACTACTCTTCAATAAAAAACGTATACTCCTCTGTGCAGGCTGTCTTGAAAACATCAACCTGCGTATCAACGCCTTCGAACTCGCCTAATACGGCAATACAGAGGCACAAGTGGAAGTGTTATGAGCAAAAAGGATTGGGGCATGGTTGCAGTTACTCTTCTGTTGTGTATTCTTCCGTTTGCACTGGTTCTCCAGATTCAGCGGCATATTCGTCATCATATTCTTCGTCAGGCGGCTGTCTCCTTCTCCACATTATAATGACGATTAAGGAAACGACTACGGCAGCTGTAATTGGGCCAATTATCATCAGTAGCCTTTGTAGGTCCGTGCTCTGCGCAGAACTTTGTTGCTCTGCGGCTGCGGCTTGATCCACGTAGCTATCAGCAGCCTGTAAATGTTCCATTGCTTCGTCCCATTGATCGTCATACGATAACCCAACCGCTTGCTGATACTCGCTTTGCGCCTGCTCTAATAGAGACTGCGCTTCACTATTTTGATACGAAGCGTCATAAGCCTCACCTAATTTGGCGGTGACGTTCTTCACTAACTCGTTGAAAACTTTGGCTTCAGCAGCTTGAATGTACATTGTTCGAGCACGAGAGTCCCAAGAAGTAACGGTGGAAGAGGTTCCCTCAGCTACCTGAATGCCGATTACGTATTCATGTTCACCAACACTCACATCGTCTGGGATAGTGATTGCCATTGCATTAAAAACGTGGACGTCACCACTTTCAACTTCCACAGGGTCACCAGTTAAATCTCGGCCTTGAAAACTGTCTTCATCCAGCCAGTCAAAATGGATACCTATGTAGTAAACCGTGAGCGTTTCAGAGGTATTACTCGACATAATCAGATTAACAGTTGCGGAGTCGCCTTGATAATATATCACCGTCGACCAAGACGGCGATACGGAAAAGTCATCTTGGTCAAGGGAATAAACTAAATCAACGTTTAGAACGAAAATCATGCTAATGGAGAGTACTAACATCACAAGTGGAAATGCCTTCATCCTATCCCTCGGTATGTTGTTCACAAATGTTCTTAATATGTTTTGACCAGAATTCCCCCTGCGCAGACTCTAAGCGACCCTTCAACACAATAAGGCTTTTCACGTAATTCACTAACGTTTCATATGATTCACTACACGCCGTCAATATTGGCAATAATGGGGCAAATCTTAAAAGTAAATAACAGAAAATAAAAAAGGAACTTTAGGTGGTGGGAGTTTCAATGGGTACTGAAGGAAGGGGAACGATATTCAGGATAAAAGGCTCAAAATACATGCTCTATCTCCCCGTGGGAGTGGTGGACGACAGTATGTTCCCATTTAAATGCGACAAATCAATGTGTGTGAGAGTGAGCTTCAAACCTGGAAGTGACCGAATAATCATAGAAAAAATGGAAGAAAAAAACAAAGAAGGATAAAGCGAAATGCTGAGGTTTATGCTTTAACCTCAAAGGTTTCAGGTTTAAGAGAGAAAAATAGTGTGCTTCATTTCACCAAACTTTGGCACTGAGACAGAAAAAAGAGACCTCAACGGGGCTTTTCTGGGCGTATCGCTCGACGGCTCCTTTCCCAAAATTTTTCCCAAAAAAAGAAGGGGGAGGATTGATTTTGGTTTGGCTGATGTTTTTACCGTTTTTTAAGCATCATCACTAGTACAATGCCGACTACGGCAATCGCAATGATAATGCCTATTGTGGAGGCTGCAAAGTATGTTTCAACTGGCGCTTGCGGAACAGGCGTCGGTGGCGGAGTCTCAGCTGGAGCTTCATTCACCTTCAGGAAGGTTTCTGCAGATGAACTATAGTATGATTTAGAGCCTGCGAACGTGGCGTAAACAGTGTATAGTCCTGGAACTGGCGGGGTGAAATCGACAACGAAGTTACCAGTTGCGTCGCTTGTGGCCGTGCCAACCTCGTAGAAGTTACCGTTAGAATCAAGCACCTCAACGACAACGTCAACACCCATTACATCCGCTGGTTTCTCGAACTGATTGTACACGTAAAGCATCCAGTCACTCATGTTGTCGTCGCTTACTGCGGGAACACCATTCGGGAACCGTGCCCTCAGAGCATATTGCTCCGTGCCTGGCGATATGTCAGTAACAGTGCCTTGCACCAGAACGTTGTCGCCGTCTGTGACAACATTAGTCATTATTGAAACCGTTGTTGCGCTTGGACCTTTGCCCATCGCATAGATACGCTGGTCGTATTCATTGTACATTGCTATTATGCTGTCGCCGATGATTGGAGTAGAACTCCACTCGCTTCCACGATAAGGTATCTCAAAGACACGTTCACCAGTTTCCAGGTCAAGACACAAGAACGGACAACCACGATGCTGTGGATCATATGGATTGTGCTCAGTGTTTTCAAAGTATGCTTTGCCGTCCGCAAAGAATGCAGGTCTGAAACGCCAATAATTGTGCTGCAGGTTCTCAACGTACGGGTCGTCAATGGTATATGTCCAGATGGTTTCGCCAGTGGTAGCGTTTCTACAGTACACTATTCCTCCGTAGTTCCCTGAGATATATCTGCCGTCAACGAGGTTGTCCCAGCTGTTACTTGACGAGTAGCCCCAGTTATCTTGATAAGGCTGCTCTTCAGTTGGACCCCATATTTTTTCTCCTGTGCTCAGGCGGAAGCCCCAGTGCTGTCTGCTCTCTGCACCAGAAATAACGAAAACATCGCTCTCTACATCCGCATCCTGAACGTCATAATGACCTACGTAAGGTACTGAGAAGGTCCTATTGTATAGCGTATCGCCTCTATTATCATCGTCAGTGCCTATAGCCCAATAAGCAACTACGCCGTTGTCTGTACGAGTGTACTTGTCACAGTTAGTTCCAAGTATTATTCCTTCACGAACTTTATCGACACTTCCCGGCAAACCAGTATCTATCGTAACATTCCATTCAATGCCCAATGCAGTGGCGTCAGCGTCATAAGTCCGTCCTTGAGGATTCCAGCTGCCCTCAGCAACCACACCCCCAACCGGCGGTGAAACAACTCTCGCAGAGTTCCACAGAGTCATCCAGCCTGCGTTCTGATTAACCGTGTATACGAATATTTCACCTTTTGGCCCGTACATCCGAGTGCCGCTAGGCACACCTTGCATAGTGTACACCCAGCGTCCAGTGATAGGGTCGTAAGCATTCCATGTACCACCTGACGCAGTAGTCCATAAGAAATCGAAAACGCCGTGCTGGTTGAATCCGTCAAAGTAGAACACTTGACCAAAATCTAGGTTTTGGTTATCTCCATTGAGGTCTAGAAGTTGTTGCTTCCAAAGTTCTTCGCCAGTATGCAAGTCTACAGCAACAACTGGCCGGTAAAGCCCTGTTTCCGATCCGGTAGTTTCGAATTGGTTGTAGAAAACTATCCCGCCGATGATTACTGCACCAGTCCATTTCGGTTCGTACGCGTCGCCTTGGTCAAATCCTTGGTCGCCTACTGATCCTCCAGCTATGCCGCCCATAGTCAACCTTTTTGCCCATAACACGTGGGCAGTCTCTGGCGCGTCATCATTGTAGTCATAATAGAGGGTTTGCGCTGGCGGCGAAGCATCCATTGACACTTGGTCTCCAAGCCAGTTTCCAGCAATCGGAGCCCATTCCCTAAGCTGTGCATCTATAGGGCGACTCCAATATTCTGTAGGAAGAGGATGACCTGGATACCACTCCACAGGCTCTTCTTGCACCACCAACTCCAATTCTTCGCTGTGACCTTCCAACATGATTGCGTTGGAAGGAGGATTAGCTTGGAAGAACCCACCAACTACCGGAGCTATCTGTTCCGGGAAGTACGTCTGCAATGTGTATGTACCAGCCTCATCAGGCGTCCAAGATTTACCGGTTCCACCAGTTGAATCAGTTTTAATGTCATCAATAGTATCATACGATTCGCCATCCTTTTCGATAATCACTTGAAGACCTTCCCAGCCATCAAGAGAACTAGTACCACAAGGCCAAAGGCTTCCCACGTGAAGCGTGACTGTTTGACCAACGCCCACAGGGTTGGGTATAGCATTGATGAACGGATAGGAGGGTACTTCAGGAGCCTCTTCTTGAGCTGTAACTGCAGGCAAAGCAATAACCGAAATAGCCATAGCAAACATTAGAATCAACGAAAATGCAATAGCAAGCCTCTTGTCTCTTTTAAAATTCATTCTTTCTTCTCCTATAATTTATAGTCTTCCAGTTTGTCTCGGACAGCGTTTAAATCTTACGATAAAAACGCTTTTTATCAAACATAATCATTGAAAATAACCCAACAAACAGCACATTGTACGATAAAACGAAGCCACAAAAAGAATAAAAAACACCATAACTACAGCAAAAATCTTAAGCACATCCAACTATACAAGAAAGCCAAGGCATGGTGACTCAAACGGAAGAAATTGATGAAATCGACGCTAAGATTTTACGAGACTTGCTGATAGACGGGCGCAAAGGCTTCACTCTCATCGCAAAAGAAGCGGGAGTATCAAAGGCCATTGTCTGGCAGCACTACAAGAAACTGCAAAGGAAGAAAGTAATAGTTGGAGCAACGGTTCATTTACACTATGCAAGCTTGGGCTATGATACGGTCGCTAATTTTTTTGTAAACTTCGAATCAGGGAAAGAGGAACAAGTTATAAAAAGCGTTAAGAGAATCCCAAGAATTTTCAGTGCTGGTTCTATGAATAATAATGCCGATATTTGGATAGTAGCAACAATGGAAAACAATGAGGAAATGGAGCAAATTATACAAAAAATAAAGGAACTACCATTTGTGCTAAGTCTAACTACAATAGTGTGGATGAAGTTGAGAAGCATAATGGAAAACTTGTCGGTGTTGTCAAATAATAAGAGCTTAACTCCAGGTATCGCAACTGAAAAACAAGTAGTAAATAACATCGGAAAAGCTGCATACAATTTAGACGAGACGGATAAACAAATAATTGACAAGCTGGCTTTAAATGGTCGTGAGTCTTTTCGAAAAATAGCTAAAGAACTAAAAATTTCAACAGACACCGTTACTCGAAGATATAGAAACCTCAAACAAAACAGCATAATCAAAACTTCAATTCAACTTAATCCAGAAAAACTTGGATATACCGCCATAGCCTATATCGATTTATCATTCGTCCATCAGCCAAACGGACCTAACATAGTGGATACTCTATCAAAAATTCCTGATGTTATAAAAATCATCAAGACAAGTGGTAATTTTGATTTACGCCTATTTACACTAATGAGAAGTTTAGAAAACTTGTTCGTACTTCAAAATAGAATTACTGACATCACAGGCGTTGCCAAAATAAAAACAACACTACAAAGGATATCACCCATTTGGCCCGTCCCACGAGAGAACGTATCAACGTTTTAGGTATCGCTACAATTCAGTGATAAAAATCAAAACTGTCTCAATCAATATTTCTTTTTGTATGTACTCTTCTTTCGAATAAGTTATTTATCACTTGAACACCAGAAAAGGGGTAAACGCCGTAGCAATCAGGGTGCCTCTTGAAAAGGGCATTCTTTCTTCTCTATTATGTTTCTGCACATAGCTGCACATTGGGTTCCATCTTTGCTATCTGGGTTCAAAGATTTGGGACTGTACTATTACGACAACAGTACTCTTGCCAAAACAAAAAGTCGCACTTACAAGGAACAATAAGCATCAACGAAGCATGGTTCCCACTTTCACCCGCAAGATCCTTTAACGAGGCAAGTTTTGAGGAGCGACAACTTTTTTATGTGGCAACAACACATACAATCTTGATTGTTTTTGAGAGGTTAAACTTATGAGAATGATACTTGTGGAGAGTCCTGCTTTTGAAAACAATGAGCGTATTCCCATGAAGTTCACGTGTGACGGAGACGACGTGAATCCACCTTTAACCATTGACGGCATACCTGAAGAAACAAAAACCCTGGTTTTAATAGTTGATGACCCTGACGCACCCATGGGAACATTCGACCACTGGGTTGTCTGGAATATTCCAGCGGCCACGCGCAGAATAGAAGAGAACACGGTTCCAGGCATAGAGGGAATGAGCAGTTACAGAAAGCATGCTTACGGCGGGCCGTGCCCTCCTTATGGAACGCACAGGTACTTCTTCAAGGTTTACGCTTTGGACACGCAGCTTGACTTGAAATTGAATTCCACTAAAAGAGACGTAGAGAAAGCGATGAAAGGGCACATACTTGCTGAAGGCGAGCTTGTAGGGCTTTACAGCAGACCCTAAAGGAGCTAACGTTACTGTTTAAGGATTCTGTAATTTATTAATAACAGAATCTCCTAGTACTGTTGTTCGCGGCAGTTGAAGTAAGTTGAGTCTGAAAACGTTTGCGTTTAGCTTGACACTTATCATGGTTCTTTCTGTATCGACTATCGCAGCAGCTAATTGGTGGCTGAACAGCTCTGGCTCAACCCCAGAGTTTTTCGTCGGTGTTGAATTTGCCTACAGCGGAAACGTAAACGACGTGAAGGCTTTGGTCGATAAAGCAAAGGATTACACGAACCTTTTCGTTATAGGCTCCATTGAAATCTCCTTCAACCAGACCGCGCTGAATGAGTCATGCGATTACGTCGTGGATTCAGGGTTATACCTGATTGTTTTTATCACAGACAGTGAAACGTACAGCTACGACGTTTTTGATTGGGGTGCTGAAGCGAAACAGAAGTACGGCGACATGTTTCTAGGCGTCTACCGCTACGATGAACCTGGAGGACACCAGTTGGATTTAGGGCCGTCTATACTAGTTGATAACGCTGAAAACTACACCGATATGGCTGACAAATTTAGTAGTTACCTGAACATACTCATATCTTACCATAAGAATTACAGCGACACGGTGATTACTGCGGACTACGGGCTTTACTGGTTTGATTACAAAGCAGGATACACTGCGGTTCTAACAGAGTTCGGCTGGAACCACAGCCGACCATTACACACAGGGCTTTGCAGAGGCGCAGCAGAAGCCTACAACCGAGATTGGGGCGCTATTGTCACGTGGACGTACAACAACACGCCGTTTATTTATTCTAGAGAAGAGCTTTACAGCGACTTGAAACTGGCTTATAATAACGGCGCAAAATACGCGGTGGTCTTCAACTACCCAGTAACTGGATCTTATGGAATCCTAACTGAAGACCATTTTGGCGCGCTAAAAGATTTTTGGAACTACGTTAACAGTAACCCGCAGGAACACGGCGTCATTCAAGGAGAAGTTGCTTATGTTCTTCCGAAGGATTACGGCTTTGGCTTCCGACACGCCGAAGATAAAATTTGGGGGCTTTGGGAAGCTGACGAATTGTCCCAGAAAGTCTGGGATGACGTGAACACACTGTTAGACCAGTATGGTTCACGTTTGGACATTGTTTACGATGACCCCGAAGTTATGGGTGCCGTGAAAAACCGCTACGACAAACTGTTCTTCTGGAACGAAACAATCGCATAGAATCCTAGAAAAACGGAAAAAAGAAAAAGAAAAGTTGGTTTAGTAGTTTTCGCACCAGACTTCGAAGTAGCCTCTTGCGTGGCTACAGACGGGGCATTTGTCTGGTACTTCGGTGCCTTCGAAGACGTAACCGCAGTTTCTGCATTTCCATTTGATGGGCGCTTTTTTCTTGAACACTTTGCCTTGTGTCACGTTTTCCAGCAGTTTCAGGTATCTGCGTTCGTGGTAAGCTTCTACTTTGGCGACGTTGCGGAAGGTTTTTGCTATTTCAGGGAAGCCTTCTTGGTCGGCTACGTCTGCGAAGTTAGGGTAGATTGTTCCCCACTCCATTTTTTCTCCTTCAGCAGCAGCCTTCAAGTTATCCATTGTTGACGCGATTACTCCAGCGGGGTAAGCGGCGGTCAACTCTACCATTCCGCCTTTGAGGTGCTTGAAAAACAGTTCCGCATGCTCCTTCTCGTTGTCAGCAGTCTCTTGAAAGATAGCAGCGATTTGCTCGTAACCTTCTTTCCGGGCTACGCTGGCAAAGAAAGTGTACCGGTTCCTAGCTTGAGATTCGCCTGCAAACGCAGCTAAAAGGTTCTGTTCTGTTTTACTACCTTTAAAATCCATAAATCTTGCACTCCTATGCCTTAATGCTACATCAAGAGTAAAATAAAAACAGTTCCCCGCAGAAAACAGCTTTTAACGTTTGTATGTGTCCCTTTTGGGTTCTGTAAAAACTTGACAGAAACGTTTTTCTTGTTTAACAACCAGTTATTATTTAATTAATCACGAGAGAAAAAAGGGTTTTTAAAATGAGGAAGAAACGTGTGATTATCTTCCTTTCCTTGGCACTTCTAGTACTTTTACATGTAATCGTACTTTATTCACTTTTCCAACCAAAAAAAGAGTGGTCTTTAAGTGAAGAACAAAAGGAAACAGTGATGAGGATAGCAACTGCGTATGTTGAGGAAAACTACGGCACTGACTACGTCATCGATGGAAATATTACAATTAGTTCGTACAGCGAGGGGGGCGGATTACTCGGGGAAACTGTCTATAATTACCCGATGGCATCCTTTATTGTGCCTGCAGACCCCACGCAAACAGGGATATCAGTCCATGTTTTGGTTGACCCAGAAATGGGAAAAGTGGTCAAAGTTTGGACAGCGACTTCTCACGCCCCATAAAAAATTGAAAAACCAAAAACAAGCAACTATCACGAGAAAGGTAGATTTTTATTTAACTGACCAGCCTCGCCGCAGTGAAGATTATGTTAATCGCTGAAGACCGCTTTGTTATAAGTTTTAGGAGTTGTTGCGTTTGAAAAGCAGAGGCAAGCCTACAAGCGGAAGTGACAGCATCCAGAGGTCTAGGTTGTGTCCCAAGAACCACGCGTACCAGTCGCTCCACAGGTGGTTCCCTCCGAAGAAAATCCATGTCAGGTAGTTCCAAAGGAAGTACAAGCCTAAAGCAGTAATGACGGCGCCGATAGGTCTCAGGTTAAGTTTTTCTAAGGTGTCTGTTCCCACGGCTATGGTCTTTCCCGCGACGTACGCTGTAAACGCTACTAGCACAGGCAAGCCATACACAGTTAAGACAAAACTGAACATGTTCTCAGGATAAGCACTAAAGTATGTCTCTCCTTTCAGCAAGAAAGTAGCTATCCACATGCCCATGTTGTTAAGCCAGAAAACGAAAACGTAAAGCGTCCCCGCAACCAAACTCCATTTTATCGCGTCCTTCGGCGGTTTATTCGGCTTCAACTTGAAAGCTAGTTTGAAAAGGGCAACGGGTATGAATATTGACGACACCAAACAGGGTATCCCCGTTGTTATCAGCAAACTCAAGCTTAACCCCGCAGTAGCGCCAATGCCGCTTAAGTCCACAGGCATGAGGCCCATTAGTCCCGACAGGAAAAGCGGCACCCAATAAAGCGCTTCCAACACCAGAATCCACTTTAAAACCTTAAAAACTGTGGATTCCGGGAGCCCCTTCTTGGCAAAGTAGAAGACTATAGTTGCGACGGCTATGAGACTAGCTATGAACCTGAAAACAAGACCGAAATAAGCGGAAACATCAGTTATCAAAATCCAGAACCACGCTGAACCCCTAAGAACATTCCACTCCCCAATCCAAGAGAGAGTAAACAACGCATGTAAACTAAACAGGAAATAAGCTATAGAGACAGTGAATAAACCGATTTTCAGAGGCGAATAAAATTTGGATTCTGCCATAATCTTAACCGGCACAACTATTTGAAACCACTTCGTTCGCTTCAGTTATATTATACTTGCGGTTTTCAAACAGCACAAGCACCACTTCGGAACGTCAGCAGTGAAGAAAAGGATTGTCTTAAATACACACCCACGACAATTAGTATTTAGCGACCATAGAAGGAATCAAGCTGAGGTTAAGCGAAAAACAGATAACCAAGTTCTTGTTTGCCGCCGAAGGCGTAGGCGCAGCGTTTGTAGGCATATTCTTAGCTGCTTACTTGGCTGGTCTCCCCACAACCGCAGTCTATCATTCGGAGCCTGCTTTCAGGATTCCATTAATCATTATTGGCATAATACTTTTAGTTATGGTGCTTTCAGCTTTTGTTCTTGCAGCTCTTTCGAAGAAAGAATAAGGGTACACTGCAGTTTTTGTCATCTCCTGAGTGTTCTCCTGGGAGAACATACTGTTCTCTGGGGAGAGTTAATAGAAACATTTTACTCAGGATAGATTGTGAATTGGAATGAAACACACGAACATTGCTAAACTTCCAAAATGTTTTGCATTATTCTTGCTGTTCACCCTCATAAGCACGTTCATGGTGCAGTTTAACGTCGAATCTGCCCGTGCATATCAAAAGAAAATAACTGTTCCAGACGAGTACTCCACCATGGCCGAGGCTGTCGCTAACGCGCGCTCTGTAATCAAGTTTTAAGCAGCAAGCACCCTAAACGTTCACAAAAACAGGGGTTTGAGGCGAAAAAATATATTTTTGTTTGTACACGCTAATTTTTTGGAATCTAAAAGGGGAATATAGCTCAATGGCGAAAGAACAAAAAGAACAACATAACGGTTTAGAGCAGCAGTTGGAAGCGGAAAAGAAGCGTTCTCAAGACTACTTGACGCGATTGAAGTATTTGCAGGCGGACTTCGAGAATTTGAAGAAGCGTTACGACCGGCAAATCGAGGAAGCAAAAAACTACTGCAATGAACGCTTGGTTGTCCAACTGTTGGAGGTTCAAGACGAACTGGAAATGGCTGTCAACAACGCACAATCAGAAGGCTCCGCACAAACGCTCATTGAAGGCGTTCAGATGACTCTTAAGAAACTCACTAGAGTTCTTGAACAGGAAGGCGTTTCTCCAATAGAATGCGAAACAGGCAAGGTTTTTAACCCCTCGTGCCATAATGCTGTTGCCGTCACAGAGCGGGACGATGTTGAAACCGGCGTTGTAACTGAAGAAGTGAGAAAAGGCTATATCATGAAAGACAAGGTGATTAGACCCAGCATCGTCAAAGTCGCAGTTAAATCTTCAAAATCACAGGAGAAAGAAAAAAATGAGTAAAGTAAAAAGTGAAAAAGTTTTAGGAATAGACTTGGGAACCACAAACTCTGCAGCCGCCATTTATGAAGGCGGTCGAGCCACGGTAGTCCCAAGTGCTGAAGGCCCCACTATGGCGGGAAAAATGTTTCCCTCAGTAGTCGCCTTCACAAAGGATGGACAACTCTTGATAGGGGAACCGGCGAAACGCCAAGCAACCGCTAACCCCGAAGGAACAATTTTTGAAATAAAAAGGAAAATGGGAACAACCTACAAGGCAAGCATTTTCGGGAAAGAGTACACACCGCAGCAGATTTCAGCGTTTGTTCTGCAGAAAATCAAGAAAGACGCGGAAACCTACTTGGGCAGCACCGTAAGGAAAGCGGTCATAACGGTTCCAGCGCACTTTGACGATAACCAGCGGCAAGCCACGAAAGACGCAGGTGAAATCGCAGGTTTAGAAGTTACGCGCATAGTCAACGAACCCACAGCCGCGTGCCTGGCCTACGGCATAGACAAGCTGGAAAAAGAAATGAAGATACTGGTTTTCAGCTTCGGCGGCGGAACCCACGACGTCACCCTCATGGACTTCGGCAAAGGCGTGTTCCAAGTGCTCGCCACAAGCGGCGATACGCAGATAGGCGGGACCGACGTGGACAAAGCATTGATGGATTACATATTGGATGAGTTCAAGAGACAAACAGGTATAGACCTCACCAACGATAAAATGGCTGCCGCAAGGCTGAAGGAAGCAGCCGAAAAAGCAAAGATAGAATTGTCAACTTTGATGAGCACAGACGTTGACTTGCCCTTCATAGCTTCGGACAACTCGGGACCAAAACACTTACACCTCACGATTACAAGAACCAAACTTGAAAGCTTAGCGCAGCCAATCGTCCAAAAAACACAGAAAACCATACTCAAAGCCCTTGAAGACGCAAAGCTGACACCTAATGACGTGGACAAGATAATCCTCATCGGCGGCATGACTCGGATGCCACTTGTGCAGCAGTTCGTCGAGAAAATCCTCGGCAAAACCGTCGAGCGGGGCGTTGATCCCATGGAATGCGTCGCCATAGGCGCAGCCATACAGGGCGCAGTCATCACAGGCGAAGTCACAGACCTACTCCTGCTGGACGTTACGCCGTTATCGCTTGGCGTGGAAACTTTAGGCGGCGTATTGACCAAAATAATCGACAAGAACACCACAATCCCCACCAAAAAAACCCAAGTGTTCACGACGGCAGCGGACTTTCAAACAGCTGTAACAATACACGTGCTCCAAGGAGAACGGGCAATGGCAACCGACAACGTGTCCCTCGGCACCTTCAACCTTGTGGACTTGCCGCCAGCGCCAAGAGGCGTTCCGCAGATTGAGGTTACCTTCGACATAGACGCCAACGGCATACTGAACGTAACTGCCAAGGACTTGGGCACAGGAAAACAAGCAAAAATAACGATTACGGCGTCCACGAAACTGTCGCAAGAAGAAAAAGAGCGCATGGTCAAAGAATCGGAGCAGTTCTCGGAGCAGGATAAGAAGAAACGAGAAGAAGCGGAACTGAGAAACAACGCTGACGGGTTAATTTACACGGCAGACCGAACCAAGAAGGACCTCGTGGACAAGCTGACGCAGGAGCAAACGGGCAAAATAGACGCAGCGGTTTCTGCTCTGAAAGACGCTTTAGCCACCAGTGACATGGCACAGGTGAAAGCGAAAACTGAGGAGCTTCAGAAAGTTCTGCAGGAAGTCGGCACGGTTATTTATCAGCAGGCAGCCGCGGAACAAGCAAAACAAGCTCAAGCTGGTCAAGCTGGCCAAGCAGGTCCAACGGGTCAGGCAAGTCAAGGGGCTTCAGCTTCTCAGGGTAGTAGCGACAAGAAAGTTGTGGATTCGGAAGATTACGAAGTGAAGTGACCGCCGAAAGAGTTTTGATTAGGAAGTTGCATTTCGAATTTAGCGGTAAAGTTCATGGCTGAAAAACGAGATTACTACGAAGTTCTAGGCGTATCCAAAAACGCTTCCAAAGACGAAATTAAAGACGCCTACAGAAAACTGGCGATGCAGTATCACCCTGACAGGAACAAGGCTGCTGACGCAGAAGACAAGTTCAAGGAAATCTCTGAGGCATACGCCGTTCTATCCGACGACCAAAAAAGACAACAGTATGATACGTTAGGTCACGCAGGATTCGACCAGCGCTACACATCAGAAGACATTTTCCGCGGCGCAGATTTCGAAACAATATTCAGAGACATAGGCTTCGGCTTCGGAGACCTTTTCCGCACTTTCTTCGGCGGCGGTTTCGGCGGAGGCGGCTTCAGAGAAAGAAACAACAGAGGCCAAGACCTCGGCTACGAACTTGAAATAACGCTTGAAGAAGCCGCGAAAGGAACCGAAAAAGGAATCGTTGTGCCGAGAACCGAGAAGTGCGAAGTCTGCGGTGGTTCAGGCGCCAGCCCAGGAACTTCGCCCAAAACGTGCCCCAAATGCAACGGTGCAGGCCAAGTCAGGAATACGAGAAGAAACAGTTTCCTCACGTACGTGCAGGTAACACCGTGCTCTGAATGCAGAGGAAGAGGCACGCTAATAGAATCACCCTGCAGCAAATGCCACGGCACAGGACTAACGAAAAAACGGCGGAAGATAAACGTGAAAATCCCTGAAGGCATAGATGAAGGCTACCAGCTCCGGCTCAGAGGAGAAGGCGAAATGGCACCCCGCGGAGGCGAACCCGGAGACCTCTACGTTCTCGTTCACATTAAGCCTCACGAATTGTTCATGCGTGAAGGAGACGACCTTTGGTATGTGCTGATAGTCGGTTATCCTCAGGCAGCCCTCGGCGCAGAAGTCCCCGTGCCCACTTTGGATGGGCTGACCACCGTGAAGATTAAACCGGGAACCCAAGCAGGTGAAACCATCAGGCTGAAGGGAAAAGGCATGCCGCGTTTCAGAGGTTACGGCAAAGGCGACCTCTTAGTGCGTGTTGGAATCTCAGTCCCAGAAAAACTTACCGCCAAGCAACGGGCACTGTTGGAGCAGCTTGCAGAAGAGTTCGATCAAGACGTTAAACATAAAAAAAGCATGTTCGGATTCTAAACCGTAAATTCAAGTATCCTCAACCGTGCGTGTTTTTCAGCTACCGAAAGTTTTTAAACGAAATAACATGCGAATATAGTACAGTACAAGGAGTGAAAAGAGAATGGCAATCAACTTGGACACCCTGGTGATAAACCTAATCGTCAACATAATTGTTCTGTCGCCAGTTCTATGGATTTCAGGAAGGCTATTAGCAGGCAAAGATAAAGCAAAGTTCACCGATGCACTCTGGATAGTGGTTCTTGGAACCATAATCGGCGGTATTTTCTCTTACTTTTTCGACGGGCTCATTGCGGCAATAATATTGCTATTCATTTGGCTAGCGCTAGTGAAACACTTCTTCGACACAGGATGGCTAAAAGCGTTCATAATAGCGGTAGTAGCAATACTGATCTGGATAGTAATAGCGGTAATAATCGGGATAATAGTGGGAATAGCCATAATCGGCGGCGGACTAATATTATAGCATAAAAACCACACATTTTTTTCTTTATTTTTCTTTGGCTTCAACGTTCCAAGTGGAAGCCCTGTCACTCACTGTTTCAGTTCCTTGTTGACTATGTTCAAAAAACGCGTGTTCGATATGTAATGGTCAGCTAAAAGCTTACCGTCATTCACAAGATTGAACACCGCATAGATTGACGGTGCCGCTTGGGCTTGCTCAACACTTTTCAACTCAACTACAGCTACTTTCAAATCTTTTCCCGCTATGGTTTCCACCAATTCGCTCATGAACCGGGCAACCCACGGACACTGATTTGAATATACAATCGTTAACCCTTCGTAGTTTCTAAGCTGATTTTCGCAGTCTTTGAATTTCGGCTCTGCCGCCTTTTTCAGCTGCTTAACGAGTAACGTGAAAACGCCTGATGCTTGAACTTGCCTGAACCCGTTTTTAAGGAAAAGCTCCTTGTTCGCCATGAACGGCCCTTCGCTGGCGATTACAGCAACGCCAGCTTTTCCCTGTTTTTTCGCGTCTTTAACGCATTCGGTAACCAGAAGCGAACCGTAGCCTTTATTCTTGAACTTGTTCGGGGAAACCCAGATGCAGTGAATAAAAAGGTAGTCTTTAGCTTCGACTGCCCGCCACGCGTATTCTCCGGGTACGTACTCAATGAAGCCGTGGCATTTCTTGTCGTTTTCCAAGTACAAAGCTTTGATTTTTAATCCTTCTATAAACCGTTTTTTCAGCCATTCGGCTTTAATCTGGTAGCCAATGTTTTTCGGGTTCAGAAAACAGGTAGGCGGATACTCAGCAATGTTATCCTCATTAACGTCAATTATTATCGGATTCTCATTCGTCGCCATGGCTATGTTTCTCGTTAGGTTTTGGTTTGCAAGCCGTAATTGGAGGCATCTTGACTTGTTCACTCGAATTCTATAGTTGAAGGTGGCTTATCCGTTATGTCGTAAAGGCACCTGACAACGCTGGGTATTTCTCCGGTTATTCTCTCCGAAATACGCACCAGCACGTCATACGGCACATGCCTAGCCTTGGCGGTTACCGCATCCGTTGAGTCTACAATTCGGACGGTGACAATGTTACCGTAAACTCTTTGGCCTTTTTTGATTCCAGTTGCTTTATCATTGTGGAGCACTGCGAAGTTCTGAAAAGTTCCCAGTTTCTTGGTTTCTTCCTCCACGATTTCCGTGGCTTTCCGCACGACTGCAACTCTCTCGGGTGTAACCTCTCCGAGAACTCTCAGCGATAAAGCAGGACCTGGAAAAGGCATTCTTTCGGAGACTTCCTCAGGTAAACCTAATTCGCGACCTACCTTGCGGACATCTGGCTTGAAGAGTTCCCGTAGTGGCTCAAGAATCTTGTAGCCGTAAATCTCAGGGTTTATGCCTATCTGCTCCAAAACGTTATGCTGCGATTTTATGCCCTTCACTGTTTCAATAACGTCAGCTTTAATTGTTCCTTGCGCGATGAACCCAATCTGCTCTTCCTTAGCGGCTTTGCCTAAAGTCTTGTAGAACTTGTCTCGGAAAGCCTTCCGCTTCTCTTCAGCGTCAGTTTTCCCCTTGAAAACCTCAAAGAACTCCGCTTTGGCGTCAATATACTTGGTTCGAATCTTCAAGTTCTTAAGCGTTCTAACCACAAACTCAGGTTCACCTTCCCTCCGAAGTCCGTCATCTATGAAAACCGCCACCAACTTGTCACCTACAGCCTTGTGAACTAAAGCTGTTGTAACGGTGCTGTCAACACCGCCAGAACAAGCGGAAATTACCTTGCGGTCACCAACAATTTTTCGGATATCTATAAGAGAATTTTTAACGAAGTTTTTTGCATCAAACACTTCTTTTTTCCCCCAAAACCTTCAAGCTTTTTTGAGAGCTAATCTAAGCGTTTTCCCTTTTTTAGCTTTGTCATAAATATGCTCCACTAAAGGGTCGCCGCTAATTTTTGCATATGAAAACAGAAAACACTACTGAAAGTGTTAGTCCGAGATAGAAAAATAAAAGAAAATAAGAAAGGGAGAGGAACTATTGCGAAAGTTGTTTGCGCAAATCTTCGTATGTAGCTTTTATGTCGTCGAC
>JAFGLT010000036.1 GCA_016927895.1 Candidatus Bathyarchaeota archaeon
AAAAACCGTAAGCCCAGTCATTATCAGCGCCCTTCTCCAGCGGAGACTGCCAAACATCAAGCCTAGACGGCTTAATCCACGCCTCCACCGTAACCGCATCAGTAATATCCAAGCTGCTTGAGTCAGGAACGCTTACATAGTCATAGTTGTCGAAGCTTAAACCATAACTGAAGCCGCTAGAAGTCCGAAGTCCATTATCCCATTCAGCTCCAGAGACCGTTCCAGTGTTCCCGAAAGGCGAGCTGTCATAAGCGTAGTCACCGCCATCAAAGTGAAGAGAAGTCACAGCCGCGTTATCAGCTATCTGACCCGCGGACAATACGTAATCGTATATGTGGAGTTCGTCGATTTCGCCGTTGAAGTAGTTCTCACCATTATACGCTTTCGCTAACGTTAAGGGTGTACCCTGCAAGTTAAATGTAGCCGCCACACTTTGGGATAGTGCACCATTCACGTAACTCTTTAGCGTTGTACCGTCAAATGTAATTGCAATATGTGTCCACTTCCCCACAGGCAAACTGGGTTGCGTTTGTCCGCCGTTATAAACACCGAACTGCGTGGCACCTGTACTTTTTATCAACCAATGATGCGACCCCGTCCCTGCGTTTCCCAACTGCAGTATCCATGCTCGGTTAGCTGGCAAACTGGCAACTCTGACCCAAGCTTCTATTGAGTGAGGTGTGTTACCAGTCAAGCCTGAAACAGAAGGCACACCCACATAGTCATTATTTCCGTCGAAGTGCACTGATCGGGCACCGATTTTTGGATAAAACCAACTGGCTCCGTTGTAAAGGGTGCCATTGTTGCCGTGAGCAATATCATGCGCCGTTGTGCCGCTGGTTTCGTCGAAATTCCATACTCCCCCATCTTGATGGAGGTGTATGTTTCCGTTCCCATAAACCACCAATCTGTCCGAACCTTCAGGCGGCCATATATTATCATGCCAGCCTTGCTCGGGATCCCATGTCGGCCAGTTTGCTGTGAAACCATTGTCGAGAGGGGTATTATAGAAAGGTACTGTAAAACATTCTATCGACGCAATATCCATAGCATTTATAACTGATACATCTTCATCCAAAGCAGCTACAAAGAACTCGTAAACCCAGCCAGCGTATTCCATAAGCGTGTAGGTACCATTAGATATGGGCTGATCAAGCGCAGCGGACCCTCTTGGGAAGCCGATATAACAGAAATCACCAGAATCTGGAGAACTGTAACCATTGCTGCTGAATCCATAGCCTACTTTGTGATGAGTCCAAGCGAAGGGCATTCCTCTAGCTCTGTATGTGCCTGGGATAATGCCTTGCGTTGAGACATAGCCGCTAGTAGTGGAATCGATATTTGCTGACATACAGGTGTTGATAAACGCAAAGAAAGCCTTCCCTTCTGCGGTCCTAGGGTATATATCCATATCAGTGACTGCATGCTCATCGTGCCCATCCTCGCCAGGATGAGCACCTATTATAGTGCCAACGTTGTCTTCGAACATGTAATGCCATTCTCCCGGCACGTAGGTAGTCGTGCCAACGCCATGGTCGAAATCAACCACTGCTACACGTGGATAGGTCGCTTCATTATATGAAACATCAGCTAAAATCAGATTTTTCAAAGAATCATCTCCTTGACTTTTGCTTACATCGTAACCGTTGGAATTAAAATGAAGGTAAATCCATTGGCTAAGCGTTTGCTGCCAACTAATCTCACCGCTTGTCTTGCGCCAGTATTTCCAACTACCAGGTATTCTACTGTCGTAGCCACCAGTGCTTTCTGCACCCCAGATTTCCGCGCGTCCCCTCGCTGACGAGGCATTTACAGTTGAGACCGGAAACATGATAAATGAAAACAGTAGAAGACAAACTAGCAATCCAGCCAGTTTTAAAAAGCGTTTTCTGGGGGAGCTTTTCTCTTTGCCAAGCAAGAACCAGACTGGAATTGTAGCTAATGTAAAAAAGGCAAGTACTGGCAGCATAATCCATGGAATAGAGGCTGTGTTAAGTTGTGCTGCATCATTCACTGCTTCAACTGTGAAGTCATCGACAGAAGCAACCATATCAGACGGCGGATCCAAAGTTGAAACCCGTTCGTGAATGTAGCAAACCTCACCCGTATCAGCCCAAACATAAACGTTGAAGCCGTACACGTTACCCGGATAAAATTTGTCCAAGCTCCCCCATACATGGCGAATTGGATAAAGCATAAACGGGTCTTGACTGCGCGGCGTGGCAACGTCAAGATTGCTACAGAAAAGAGTTTCCCAAACCATCGCATTTGCCACAGTATAGTCCTTCACTTTGAACGTACTGTTGCCTGTTCCCATATTCCATGAAAAAGTCCTTGCTTGATCCATTGCTGTGCTAATAGTTTGCTCTTCAGAAACCTTGACTTCCGTGCTACCTATCGTGTAGAGGTCCCAATTGTCAACAAAGTACTTTAGGAAACCGTTCTCATAGCCTAAGGAGACGCATTTGGACGGAGCTTCAATACCGTTATACGTGTACGTCCACCTAAAACTCTCATATTTTTCCGAAGTGGTTGTCTCAAGCTTTATATTTCCATAAGTTTTGGTGGAGTTCTCGCCAACGTCAACAGCATTGAGCATCGCGCTTAATTCGCTGTAGAATGACTTCCCAGAATACTGCTGATAGCTATTAAGGAAGTCTTTTGCACTATCCAGAGTGTTTACGGCTGTTTTGGTCAAGATTGGCGAACCCTTTATTTCGAGTACATAGATTACTCGCAAGTTCCCGTTTGTGAACGTGTAACGTAAGTCTACCTTGTTTCCGTTTGACTCTAGCGTGTAACGCACGTTCTCTTGCGGCAATACATCTAGGTATGAGTCTGGCGGTGATTCCTGTACTGTCTTCGTGCATTCCGTCAGGTCAAGGCCAACAACGTCTTTTGAGATTACTTCCACTTTCTGTGGAGAGGTTAATAGTGAAGCGTGAGCGTTAGGTACTAGGATTGTGTATGCGCTAGAAATCAGCGTTGATGTTAGCATGAACGTTATGAAAAACAGTTTGCGTTTAGAAAATTTTGACATTTTCCTTTTTCCTAAATTTATATTGGAAAAGTTTTTCTCTCTTCCATGTACTAGATAATTCAAATTGATTTTAAATTTTTCTAGCAGATATACCATAAAAATAACTCATAAAAAAACAGAAATAATGATTAGAAGTTTACATAAAAGTATCGCTTTGTAAATGTACCGCTAACCCGCTCCCGCACCACTCCCACGACGTGAGCAACTCGTTTTCTTCTTTTTGTGGGATAACAAAAGCTTTATTCCCGGTAAAGTTAAATAAAAAATTGAAACAGAGCTTGTCAAAAAATCTTGACTAATGTGTACGCTTTTTTTGTCAAGAAACCTTGACTTAGCATACGGCTAGAGTTAGTCAAGAAACCTTGACAAAAACGCTTTTACAGCAGAAATAGTCCAGTATTAAACAGGAAAAAGCAATATGGTGCTTTTGAATAGAAAAACATGGGCATTGACAATCATACTAATACTCTCATTCTCAGCAGTAGCTGGAACCCAGTTCATTGACCTGACAACAGCGAACCCAGTCAGTTCATCTGTGTACAAGGGCGAAATATCACCCCCCTCTAAACCTGCAATCACGATTTCGTTTCCAAAGAATAACACGAGTTTCAAAACAAACAGTTTATCCCTTTTTCTAAATGTAAGCATCAGAAAAACGACCAAACAAAATTACCAAGAATGGTTATCAAGAGTTTATTATAGCTCAGATTGGCTCCAAGAAGACACCTATGTTTATGAATACTATAATCCTGACCCTGACTATATTCGACCAAAAATCACTGAATTCTACTATCGCTTAAACCTAACCGAAATACCTGAAGGAGTTCACAAGATTACGTTCCATGCAGTTGAAAGGGGGTTTTACTGTCCGTCTCTTTTAGAATATTACGGGTTTTCAGCAAATGATTCTTCAGTTGTCGTTTTCACTATTGACACGACTCCGCCAAGCGTTTCAGTTTTGTCACTTGAAAACATGAGATTTAACTCGTCGGATGTTCCATTGAACTTTGTAGTAAATCAGCCGTTTGAGAAAGCGTCTTATGTTTTGGATGGACAGCAGAACGTGACAATAACTGGAAACATAACTTTAACTGGTTTGCCAAACGGAGACCATAATGTAACCGTCTACGCTATTGATGAGGCTGGGAACACTGGCGTTTCCGAAACAATCTATTTCAACGTAAATGTGCCTGAGCCTTTCCCAACAGCTCTTATCATTGCTGCTTCCGTGGCATCAGCAGCGATAATCACTGCGGGTCTGGTGTTCTATTTCAAGAAACGCAAACACTAAACAAGCAATGTCCAATTTCGCTTTCTCAAAACTTTCTGATGCCACACATTCAAACAAGGGTTCACTTTGAAGTTCACTCTATATATAAGGGGGGCCATAGTCTCTTCCACGCGTTACAGAACAAGACACTCAACAAATAATGCACCTTTGCCTCGATATGCTTTTTACTGTAAACCACAATGCTCTTAGTTGAGGAATCACGTTGGCGAGACTGAAAGGATTCCAAAAACTAACGCTTGTAGACGACGCACTGCAAAAATGGTTTAACGTTTTACAAATTAAAAAACCCAGAGAATCCACAGTGCCTCTAAACGACGCTTTAAACCGTGTTTCTGCAGCAGACGTAATCGCCAAAGAAGACCTCCCACGATTCGACAAGTCAGCCGTTGACGGCTACGCAGTTAAATCTCAAGACACTACAGGCGCATCACAATTCAAACCCATCACGTTCCAAATAACAGAGTCTGAAGAAGTCGGCGCCAAAGAAGCCTGGCAAATCTGGACTGGGAATCCCCTCCCGAAAGGCGCAAACGCCGTGGTAATGATAGAACACACGAAGAAAACCGATGGAAAACTGGAGGTTAGAATTCAGGTAGCAACGGGCGGAAACGTGTCAAAAAAAGGCGAAGACGTCAAAAAAGCCGAGAAAATCCTGCAAGCAGGAACCCGCTTGACACCTTACCATTTAGCGTTGCTTGCCGCCCTGGGCAACAGCGAAGTAAAAGTAGCAGAAAAACCCCGAATCGCCATATTAGCCACGGGAAACGAACTCGCAGAAGCAGGCAGCAAAACCTCTGGAAACCAGATTTTTGACTCCAACCGTATCATGCTCACAGCCATGTCCCGTGAACTGGGCGCAGAACCAGTGGATCTAGGCATAGCAAAAGACGATTTGGCTGAGATAGCTGAAAAACTCAAGACAGGACTGCGCGACTGCGACGCGGTAATCACCACCGGCGGAACCAGCGTTGGCGGATTAGACTTAGTTCCCGACGTAGTCAACAATTCGGGAAAGCCAGGAGTAGTCGTTCACGGTTTAGCTTTGAGGCCAGCCATGCCGACAGCCGTCGCGGCTCTGGATGGGAAACCCGTGGTGGTTCTTTCAGGAAATCCTATAGCCGCAGTAATAGGCTTCGAAGTGTTCGCGAGACCGTTAATTTGCAAGATGCTTGGCATGAGCGGGGAAGAACCGCGGCCAACTGTTAATGCGGTCATGACGCGGAAGGTAGCTGGGGCGCTTGGAAGAAGAACTTTTGTTCGCGTCCGGGTAACCCGTAAGAACGGCGAGTTTCTAGCTGAGCCTATCAGTGCTAGGGGTTCCGGTGCAATCTCTACCATGACGAGAGGCAATGGTTTTGTCATTGTTCCAGAGAACCGGGGAGGCGTGACAGAAGGGGAAGTTTTGCTTGTTCGCTTGTTTGGAAACGTGGAGGAAGTGAGCTGAAGTGTTTAGGCGGTTGATGACTTTTGAAGAGGCAAAACAGGTAATCAATGAGCAGCTGAATCTTGGGGTTTTAGGCGAAGAAGAAACGCCGTTGTTAGAGGCATATAACCGTGTTCTCGGGGAAAACGTGGTTTCCGCGTTGGATATTCCGCCGTTTAACAGGTCAACTGTTGACGGTTACGCAGTGAAAGCAGAGGACACTTTCGGAGCAGAAGAGAATCAACCTGCAAAGCTGGCTACGCTTGGCATGGTTAGCGTTGGGGAACAGCCGAAAATCCGAGTTGGAAAAGGTGAAACCGCGGAGATTGTTACGGGTGCTCCTATTCCAGAAGGCGCTGACGCTGTTGTCATGGTTGAAGATACTGACAAAACTGGTTTTGAACTGCGCGTTTTTAGAGCCGTAACCCGAGACGAAAACGTCATGAAACGGGGAGCAGACATTAAAAAAGGCGAGACAGTGCTTAAAGCGGGACAAGTTTTGGGCGCGTCAGAGATAGGTGTTTTAGCCGCTTTAGGGTTAACTAAAGTGCAAGTATTCAAGGTTCCCGTGGTAGCGGTTCTTTCAACAGGTGCAGAAGTAACTGAACCCGGCAAGGAGCTGCCTGATGGAAAGATTTATGACATAAACGCTTACAGCCTAAGCACTGCGGTTCGTGAAAGCGGCGGAAAACCAGTTTACTTAGGCGTGGTTCCAGACGATAAGGCTGAACTGAGGAAAGCTTTGAAACACGCGTTGGCTTCTGCGGATATGGTGCTGACTTCTGGCGGAGTTTCCGTAGGTCCAAAAGACTTTACCCCGCAAATAGTGAATTCTCTAGGCGAACCAGGCGTATTCATTAGTGGAATCGCGGTGAAACCTGGAAAACCCACAACCGTAGCGCTCATAGGAAAGAAGCCTGTTTTCTCTTTGCCGGGTCACCCGACTTCTGCTCTGTTGCAGTTTCACTTGCTTGCTCGTCCTATTCTCCAGCTTATGTCTGGCAGGTCTGCAACGGAAGTTAAGACCGTTAAGGCTTTGGCGGTTGCACGCATGTTTTCAGCTAAAGGCAGACGAACGTTTGTCATGGTTAAGCTAAAACGCGACAAGTCGAATCGGCGGGTGGTTGAGTCTGTTGAAACTGGGGCTTCAGGAGCCATTTCCACTCTTGCGAAGGCAGACGGGTTTGTTGAGATTCCGGAGAACCATCAGTTTATTGATGCTGGAGAAGAAGTTGTGGTGACGCTTCTGAAAGGCGCCTTGTAAGTTAGGCTTAAACGGTTTTTCTTTTCAATGCCAAGTGAAGCGTGAAAATCCACGTTAGAACGGCGTAGGCAATCATGCTTATGGTTACAATCCAATTGGTGAATGCGAGCACGGAGAGTGTGTATAGAGCTATTGTTGTAGCAACACCAAGCAAAGCGAGGACCAGCCAGAAAGCCCAGAACCTGTTTTTGAGGATGCCGTAAGCAGTCACCAGGCTGAGTGCTCCTGTTAAGCCGATATGAGGCGGAAAATTGGAGAAAGGCAACAAAACTATGAGTAAGACTCCAACAGTCCCGTAAAAGATAACTGGCGCTAACTCTTTGAAATCAGCAGTTTTAAGTTTAGACACGAATGACACTTTTGACCGCCTTTACACCTTATGCACTAGGCATGAACTAATAAATTTTTTCAACATACTTTGAGGAATGAACTGTGCAGGATAGCTCAATGGAGTTGTGGTTTAAATCCAGTAACCCTCACCAAAAAAGAAGATAATCATAGTTAAAAATAAAAAAGTAGAATTGTTGAAGTAGAATTGTTGATTTGTTGGTTTAAACAAATCCGCTGCCGTCTGATATGCCATCGCCTGCGTTGGGTGCTGGACCCACTCCAGGATTTTCTTCGTTTTGCCAGTTAGGTTGGTCAAATCCGCTACCGTCTGAGACGCTATCACCTGAATTTGGTGCTGGTCCAACACTGGCTGCCGCAATTCCACAGACCATGCTGGCTAAAACTAAAAGTAGTATGGCGGCACCTACGATTTTTTTCATTTTCTTTCCTCCAGTTTTGATATTCGAAATATAGTTATGCGTTTAATTTAAGGGACAGTGTGGAAAATCCGTTTCAAAAAATGAAACACCTGTGCATTCATGAAAAATTGAAAAAAGGGAGTTATGCAGAAGAAATCGCTTTTGCAACTGAAATTGACGAATTTGGGGTTTAGTTAGGTACAATGGAAGATGGGTGGTGAAGCGAAAAAGTTTAGAGTAACCAGGAGGTAAGCAGTTAAAAAGGAACGGAACTTGAAATGAGTGATCGGGAACTTTATGTTTCGCAGTCAAACGTTTTTAGTGGTGTGCAGCGTCCTTTTAAAAAGGCGAAGTACGTGGTTTTAGGTGTTCCATTTGACGTTACAAGCACGTACAGGACTGGCGCGCGGTTTGGACCTAACGCGGTTCGTCAAGCGTCCTTAAACATAGAGACGTATAGTTTCCGCAGTGGTATAGATGTTGAAGACTTGGCTTTGCATGATTTGGGTGATTTGCATACTTCCACGAGTCCTAAGCGGACGGTTGACGTGCTGGGGCTTGTAGTGGCGGATGTTTTAGCGGCTAAAAAGCTTCCTGTGGTAATAGGTGGCGAGCATACGATAACGTTGGGTGTCATGAAGGGGTTGGGCGATAAAGCTCGAAAAACTGCGGTTGTAAGTTTCGATGCTCATCTTGACTTGCGGAAGGAGTTTATGGGGTTAACGCTTTCGCACACCACATTTATGCGGGTGATTAACGAGGAAGTGAAACCCGCTAAAATTATTGAGGTTGGCACAAGAGCTGTGTGCAAAGAGGAGTTGGGTTACGCTGATGGTTCTGGGATAGATTTTTTCACGGCGCAGCAGATACGAAAGAAAGGAGTAGCGCAGATCATTCAGGAGCTTAAGGAAGAGCTTGAGCCATACGAGAACGTTTATTTGACGGTGGATATGGACGTTCTTGACCCTGCTTTTGCGCCTGCAGTGCAGAATCCAGAGCCAGAGGGACTGGAAACTCACACGTTGCTGGACATCGCGTGTGGGCTGTGTGACCGTCGTGTGGTTGGGTTTGACGTTGTGGAAGTTGCGCCTCTTTATGACCAGGGGATTTCGGCGATTAATTCGGCTAAAGTCATTTTTCAAATGCTGTGCCAGCTTGAAAGGGCACGTAAAGGGCAATAGGAATGGCAGAAATAGAAGCCTACTACGATAAAAAATCGGAAAGCTACGATTCTATATTTGCTGCTTTGTACTTCAGGGTTTATGATGCGGTCACGTGGCGGTATTTGGAGCCGTATGTTCCAGCGGCGTCTGATGCTGTGGTTCTTGATGCTGGAGGTGGAACTGCGCGTTGGGCAATTCGCATGGCGGAGAAAGGCTGCAAGGTGGTTTTGATGGATTCTTCCGAAAAAATGTTAAATGCTGCTGCCCGGAAAGTGAAGGCGAAAGGTCTTCAGCACCGAATTACCTTGCAGAAGGGCGACATTGCAACAATAGGCTATGCGGATGAAACCTTTGACATGGTTCTTTGCGAGCATGCGCTGTTTCTTTTCAAGGAAGCAGACGTTGCGATACGAGAGTTGAAGCGTGTCCTCAAGAAAAATGAGGCGTTGGTAATTTCGACTCAGAACCGTTACGTTCAAGCGTTATCCTCAATCGCGGGCAAACCGCGTGTAGACAATGTGGAGCGCGCGTTCAAAGTCCTAGTCAACTAGGAACACGAGTGCATGACTAAAGACGGAAAAATCAAAATTTACACTTGGACACCGCAAGAGTTCAGGGAGATGCTTGAGCGAAACGGCTTGCAAGTGGAAAAACTGGTTGGTAAAGTGGCGACCATGCCTTTACGCGTTAGACAAGAGTTCTTCATGGAAAAAAAGCACCCTGAAGAATTATTCAACCAAATACTCCAATTCGAACTTGCTTTATGCGAAAAACCAGACGCACTGGCACTAGCAGGACACCTGCAAGCAACAGCCTTCAAGCTCTGATATGCTTACGGCGACTTATGCCCCCTCTGTAAATAGGAATAATCATAGGTTAAACTTTTCATATCGTGCGCTCAATAATCCCTTGTCTTCTGGAGTGTTTGGACGGCTTGGTCAATAATTCTTGACTAACTTTGAGCGGTTTTGTCAAGAAACCTTGATAAAAACGCTTTTACCCAAAAGGAAAGATAGGGCTATATGGATTTGAGCTGAGATGCGAGTAGTATTTTGGCTCAAACTCAAGAAACCCACAGGGCGCAAACAAGAATGAATAACAGGGTTCTGGTAGTTAGCTTTGCAGTGATTTGTTCGTTTTTGATATTGGGTGTAGCAGTTTATGCAACGTTAAGGCTTCAGGATACGGCTCCCTGCATTAATAGTGCGCTTGTGGTTCCTGATGATTTCCCAACAATAAGCGATGCTGTTGGCAACGCTACTGAAGGCGATACGATATTTGTGAAGAAAGGCACTTACGAAATAAGCGAATATTCAGTGGAGATTAACAAGACACTTTCGATTAATGGTGAAGATCAAGCGAACACCATACTCGTTTTTCCGCCAGATACCAGAACGGGTTATGAGTTATTAATCAGCAAAGTAGGGTTTCGAGTGAACGCAGATAATTTCAAGATTTCAAATTTAACAATTATGAATTGTGACTTCGGCGTCTCTGTCTTTGGAAACGGAACGGAAGTAAGCAACACTATAATGGATGGTATATGGTTAATCGGGTCGTACTCGAAAATATTTGACAATAACATAACAGACGCTTTAACTGAGAATAATTCATACACAAACTTCTTCACTATAACAGGTTCTTATAACAACATTTCCCGTAATAGTCTTGATAACATTGTAGATAACGAATGCCAAGGGTCTTTCAACAAGATAACCGAAAATACAATAAAAGGAGATCTGGAACTCAAAGGCTCTTCCAACACAATCACCAACAACTCTTTCAGAACTCTGTCTTTAAGAGCGGCAGATTCAAACATAATCCAAAACAACACCTTTAACCAACTCTCCCTATACAACTCATCAAACAACAACATTTTTGCGAACACCGCACTAGGCCCTGGCCATTCTGGGATTTTGATGTCTTCTGGTTCAGATAACGTGTTTTACGGAAATTGCATCGCAGATTACAGTAGCGTTTCCACATCGACTGGCAGACACTCTGGCCAAGGCGTAAGCATCGGAAGCAAGGCAACGAACAACCTATTCTACCATAACAACTTCGCGAATAATTACATGAACCTCATGTACAACTGGAACCCAGAAATGAGCAACATAAACTATTGGGACAACGGCACCGTAGGCAACTATTGGAGCGACTATGACGGCATTGACGATGACGGCGACGGTATAGGTGACACTCCTCACAGTATTTGCTACAAAAATGTCGACCATTACCCCCTTATGCTTCCTTTCAACATCGAAAGCCTCAACACCGAATTCCCAGACGAAGTTTTTCGCTAATTTTCTGTTTCCTGTTGTTTCAGCAGTTTTGCAATGAAGAAACCGTTGCTTTCGTGAACGTGGGGGTAAAGCCTCCTGCACTTTTCCAGCCCTTTCAGCCCAGGCAACCCCATCTCAGGCTTCATGTCTGCAAGCGAGAATTCTGGATGCTGTTTCAAAAACCGTTCGATAATCATCTCATTCTCTTCAACCGTGATGCTACATGTGGAGTATGTTAAGACGCCGCCAGCTTTCACTTTCTCAGCACAGCTGTTTATCATCCGCCACTGAATATCCGCCATTTTCTCAATCGACCGCGGTTTAAGACGCCACTTGGCTGAAGGCTGCTTGGCAAAAACACCAGTGCTTGTGCAAGGCGGGTCCAAAACTACCACGTCTGCTTCCAACGCGAACGGTAAAGAAACACAGGCATCCGCAAGGACTGGTTTCGCAGTTTTCACGCCCATACGCGCCACTTCTCTTCTCCACGCTTGCATCCTCCGCACAGAATAATCTACCGAGTAGATGCTGCCTTGGTTCTGCATGAGTTGCGCCAAGTACGTGGTTTTGGCTCCGGGAGCCGCACAGACATCAAAAACGGTCATCTCAGGTTTAGGGTCTGCAGCTTGTGCGGCGAAACAGCTTGCCTTGTCCTGAATGTAGAATAAGCCTTCGCGGAAACTAGCTTCATCTGTTAAAGACTGTTTCGAGCCCAAGACCTTGTAAACGTGTTTTAACGGTTCAGTTTTTTCAAGTTTGACCCCTTCCGCCGCAAGCTTTTTCACTATCGCCTCTTCAGAGGCCTTAAGCGTGTTCACCCTGATGCAAGTTGGCGGTGGATTAATGTCTGCTTCCAGAAAAGCTCCAGCTTCGCGGCGTCCGAGAAGGTTGATGCAGTACTTGACGAACCAAGTGGGGTGGAACGTTTGGAGGCCTATCCTTTCTTCGGTGTCTGCTTCTTTTAGAACATGGTCTAACTGGAGTGTGAGCAGAAAACCTAGGAACGGCTCTGCTTCCCTGAGGGTTTTCCAGCCTAAAATCGACCTGCCCAGCTTGGCGATGCTTTCTGCCTCTTTCAGGTTGAATTCACCCCAATGCTTTGCGACGCGGGTTTGGTAAACGTAAAGCCGCAGGAACGCTTGAATGCCCATGTTGAACTCGTTGATTTCTTTAGGCGCCAAGACGCTGTTGACCACTTTGTCTATCAGGTTCTTCCGCCGGATAGTTTCAACAACCAAGCCGTAAGCGTACCTGACAGCGTTAGGGTCTCTTACGTCCAGTTGCTTAACGGTTTTAGCCAGAGCCAAGCGTTCGCTCAGCTTTCGCAGCTCTATCCAGCTCAAGGTTTCAATGGCAACAGTCCAAGCGTCCTTCAGCAAACATCTCACACAGCTAAAACCATGTAACCGCTCAAATAAAAATGCCCCACATAAAAAAGAACTAACGCCCCCTGCACACGTAAAAAAAGAGCGCCCGAACCACAACTAGCAAAACAATAGCCTATTAGAATCCTAATAGTAGTCGTATGCAAAAAACGAGGAGGGGGGTCTACCCAAAGAGTTTTGCATAGTTAAACGCTTCGCAGCTGTTTTCCGGCTCGGCTAAACTGGAATCTTTACTGGCTTGGGTGGCGGTTTGGTCTTGTGTTTTTGCTGAATTTCGTGTTTTATTGTCGTGCGGTCTTAAAACTGAGGATTTATATGGTTGAAGTGGGCAAAGTAGTTTCGAAGTTTGGGTTGGCGGAAGGTTCTGGAGATTGGTGTTATGAAGCATGTGAAGATTACGGCGTTTGATTGTCCAGATGCTTGGTTTCAAGCGTTAAGCCATATTTGGAGGGAGGGTGACGCTTTTCAGGTGGGATACGGCTCGGAGGTCACTGAGACCAAGAAGCTCAATTTAACAATAGAGATTACGCATCCAGAAAACAGGCCACTTGTCAGCGATAAGGCGCCTTGCGACATCAAGTATGTTCAGGGTTACGCGTTGGAGTACTTGTGGTGCGGCGAGAAACATGAGGATGAAACTTACACTTACGGCAGCAGGCTTAACAATCCCGTTAACCAGATAGAAGAAGCCGTGAAAAGGTACGCCCAAGAGCAGCGGGACAGGCAAGTCACCATGGTCATCAGGTTACCCGAGGATATACAAAAAACTCTTCATGCTAGGCGGCATGAGCCGCCCTGTTTAAGCTTGATTGACACTGAGATTCTTGATGGAAAAATGCATTTAACCTGCTATTTCAGGTCTTGGGACGCGTATGCGGGGTTACCGGCCAACATCGCGGGACTGCAGCTTTTCAATGAGGCTTTCGTGAAAGACATAAACCGGCTTGGGAACCTCCAGTTAGAGACGGGCAAGCTGATTTTTCACTCAAAGAACTGCCATATTTACCAGAGGCAATTCAAGCTTGTTGAAGAACTTTTGAAGCCGAAAACCAGCGAAAAAAAGCCGCGACTTGCAGAAACAATTACGGGCGTCCCTGAGGAAACCAACAAAAGATAGGTGCTTTTAGAGGGGCTTCGATTTGAGTGATTTAGTCCGCGTTAGGAAATGGTCTGAATTCAAACTTTTAGTTAAAGAGTTGAAGCCTGACTCAATCGTTTACAGCATCGACCAGAATGCTATGTCGAAGACGAAAGAGCTCACGGCGTTGCGTTTTATTCTTCTGGCGCAGGGTGGCTACCACGTTTACCTTGATTTTCCCAGAGGAAAAGAAAACGTAATGAGAGAAACAGGTATCCCGATACGTGAAGACAAAAGTGGGGTCCGCTGTTTAACCGATGAAGACGTGACGCGGTTCATCAAGCGGGAGCTTGGAGAGAACTTGAAGGTGTTCTCTTTCTGGACAACCTAACTTTTCCAGAAGCCTCTTTTTCCGAGTTTTTTACCTAAGTACACGAGGGTGAGCATTACGGGGACCTCCCAGAATAAGCCCATGGTGGTTCCTAATGCGGCTTGGGAGCCTAAACCGTATATGCTGACGGCGGTGGCGATGGCGATTTCGAAGTGGCTGGAAGACCCTATTATGACGGCGATTATACCTTCTTTGTATTTGAGTCCTGCAAACCGTGTAACCAGCAGGTTCAAGCCTACAATTATGAAGAAGCCCAGCAGTAGCGGGATTGAAACCATTATCATCTCTTCTGGATGCTGTATTAGCACTTGCCCGTTCAGCGAGAACAATACAATCAGCGTTGCTAAAAGAGCAGCCACGGCAACGTTTCCCACAGCTGGTCGAAACGTGTCTTGGAACCATGCTTCGCCTTTTCTTGCTGTGAGGGCTCTTTTCGATATTATGCCTAGCACGAGGGGGACGCCGATAAACACGAGCACGGACATGAACAGGGCTAGACGGTCGATTTGGATGTTCTGGACTCCTGTTAGTAGCGTGACGATGGGCGCGTACAGGAACATGATGGTTATAGTATTCAAGCTCGTGTTGATCACATTTTGCTCTTGGTTTCCGTTGGCGAGGGCGCCCCATACACATACCATGGCGGTGCAGGGACTTGAGCCGAGCAGTATAAGAGCCACAATCAACTGGTCGTTGCCCGCGAGGAAATAGTACGCCAGCAAAGCTGTCACTATCGGCGCCCAAACCCAGTTGGATATCAACGTTAAAATGATCGGTTTCGGGTTTTTCGCCAGCTTTTTTAGTTCACTGAACTGCAGGTTCAGCAGCGCGGGATACATCATAAGGAAAAGGCACACGCCAATAGGTATTGAGATTCCAGCGAACTGCAGGTCGTTTATAGTCATGCTTAGCTGGGGAATAAATTGTGATAACAACAAGCCGATGACCATGCACAAGAAAACCCACACCGCAAGGTACTTTTCGAAAAAACCCAACTGCACTTCTTCGCACTTTTCACACTTTTGCTCGGTCATTTTGTTCTTCTTCACATCATGCTATTTGCTCGATTATTTTCTGTTTAAGTTCTTCAAGCAGTTCGGGGGTTAGGCTGTCGATTACGTGGCAGACTTCGGGGTTGGTTAGTGAGTACATGTGCCATGTTCCTTGTTTTCTTCGTTTGACTAAGCCTGCGTTTTTGAGGATTTTCAGGTGGCGTGAGACAATTGGCTGGAGCAGCTTCATGTAGGGTGTGATTTCGCAGACGCGTTTTTCTCCGTCGCGCAAAAACTCTATTATCTCTAGTCTGGTTGGGTCTGAGAGTGCGTTGAAGATTTTTGCTCTGAAGCGCGTTGGATTGTTTGGTTTTGATGGCATGATTGTGATTAATATATATAAATATTTAAATATTGTTATGTATTCAGATAGGACCAAACATCAAAATGCGAAGACATAAAAACAATGCCCCAAGAAACGTATCACGGTGGCCCCCGAAGCAAGATACCGTGGGGTCCAACAATCAACTACGAAAACTGCACAAGCTGCGGAAAATGCGCCGACTACTGCACGCTCGGTGTGTACGAAACTGAAGAGAAAGACGGCAAAAAGCGGTCTCTCGTGAAAAAACCCGATAACTGCGTGGTTTTCTGCAGAGGCTGCGAAGAACAATGTTCTGCTGGTGCCATCACCTTCCCGTCCAAGAAAGAAACTCGCGAGTTAATCAGGAAACTGCAAAAAACGCTGTAGCATAAAAATTTTTTATTACACCCTAAGTATTCAAATAGAACTGGATATCTTTCGGCTTGTGATGAGGAGTCAAAGTGGTTAGTGCGGAAGTCGTTGCGAAACTGCCTGCGGTGCTGAAGCCTGTTTCGGGTAAGCAGGGTGGAAATGCGGCTGTAGCTTTGCTTTTGAAGGCTGGGCGAGGCGACTTTGATTTGCTTTTGGTGAAGCGGGTTGAGAATCCATCGGATACTTGGTCGGGGCAGATGGCGCTTCCCGGCGGAAAACGTGAGTTAAAAGACGCGAGCTTGAAAGATACGGTTGTGCGGGAGACCTTGGAGGAAATTGGCTTAGCGCTTGGTTCGGGTCGGTTTCTTGGGGTTTTGGGTGCTGTGCGGTCGGAGCCTAAGCCTGACTTCAAGATTCTGCCTTTTGTGGTTCTTTTGGATGATGAGCCTCGGTTGAAGCTGAACAAGGCGGAGCTGGAAACGTTTGTTTGGGTGCCTTACGAAGCGGTCGTTAAAAGTAGGGGCACAGTACAGTTCAGCTTCGGAAAGGTTCCCGCGTATATATTCTCAGAAGGTATAGTGTGGGGAATAACTTACAGCATCCTAAGCGAATTCATTGAAGCAGTTGAAAACACGCAAACATGAAGCCTTTTTGCCGTTAGGTGACTAAAGTTTTGGCAAAAGGTTACGCCGCCTGGCACGATGCAGGCTTCCAGGCTGTAAGGGGAAAAACGATGGTAACTCTTTATAATGCCGCGCTCTGTTAAGGGAAGTGTGGGTTTGAGTATGGGTTACGAGGCTGTTTGGAAGGTTCTGGAAGAAATAGTTATCGAGCTTCGGAAAAAAGGCGTGGCGACCCCACCGAACGTTATGAACGACTTGAAATCCGCGAAAATCCTCATGAAAGTCCTAGACGCCTCAGAAAGCGACCGCGGCGAAACCGCACCAAAAATTGAGCAGTACCTCGGAAGCTTAGAAGCATACCTCGTCACCGAAGCACAGAAGCTTTTTCCTTCTGGACGAATCGACACATGGCTCAAACGCATAGAAACAGCCAACTACGGCACATGCCCAACCTGCATCGTGGAACCCGCAAAAACAGAAAAAACAGAGACAAAGTTCATCACAGGCGTTCCGCGAGAACAAAAATGGATACGCGTCAAGCCATTACCCAGCTTGCCCGCTGAACAACTGAAGCAGTTAGCAGAAGAAACAAACCTTTCTTTCCGAGAAGAACAAGACGGCCACTTAATCATCCACGGCGACGCAGAAAACATAAAAAAAATCGTTAAAAAAATGACTGAACAAGCATCCAAATAATAGCCGATAGATTATAAGCAGGAGCTGTTCTTCAGGGCTATTAATGGTTTATAGGGGCTGTTGAAAAAATCACGCACCAGTTCTTGTCTTGCTGGTTTGCGGCTACCGAGTTTTTTGGTGTAGTGCTTTTATGGTTCCTGAAATTGCTTTGAGGTGTACTGCTGCTTCGTTGTCTGATATGGATGTGATTGTGGCTAAGGATGCTCTGACCATGTTTAGTGTGGATAAGTTAGTGCGTAACACCGCGTTTTTCTTGTCCAAGTCATAATCAATCAGCGCCAAGCTGGTTAAGCTTGCGCCGTGTTCACCGTAAAGCTTCGTGACAGCACCCCAAACCGCATCAATGAACTCTTTCCCGCTTGGCAAAGCCTCCGAATCCAGCTGTAAAGCCAAGTAACGCCGCTTAACCCGCTTCAACAGTCCCTTCCCTCCTTAACCACGCGAATCCCGGGAGCCACAAACCCTGGGCTGAGCTTCTCGCGGTTACGCTCCACAAGCGCAACAGGACTTCGAGAAACCGCATCCAACCCAGAAACCTCATCTAAACCAAACAGAAAACCCAGGGCAGCCATTTCACGTGGTTTCCGCAATAACAACTTCTGTGAGACACCGCTTGAAACCACAACTGGCACACCAAAACCCTTGGCAACAGCAGCTTCCCGACGCAAAAAAGAAAGCAACCGCACCCTAGCAGGGCCCTCTAAAACAAGCAACGGCTTCACATCAACCTCCAAAGCCGCCAATCCACCTCGCGCCAACTCGGCTTCAGCCCTGTCAAAAAACCTCCTGCGAAAATCCAGCAAAGGAAAACTCAACAAGTCAACACGCCTATCCTTAGCAGCCTGCCGCGCAACCGCTTTACTTTCACAAGCAACGCAGATAATCTCAAACTTTCGTCTCAACCGTCTCAACTGGCGCATAAGATTATCTGGATTACGCGGGCGCAGGTCCACGCGCGAAACAAAATCCACCCCAACCTCACTGCAAACACTCCGCAACCGTTCAACCTCTTCATCACGCGTTTCCGCCGCAAGAGACACACCAACCAAACCGTAACCAAGCTCCGCAGCCTTACTTAACACACGCACTGTTCCATCAGAGTTTTTCGCGTTTAAATGCAAGTGCAGATCGGCAAAAATACGTTTCACGGCAGCAACCCCACATCCCTGCAAAACGCCACAATCTCCTCGAAACTCTTGTTCTTGAAGTGAATTTTGAAGTGTATCGGATCCTTCTGCGAAAACCGCACCTCACCCTGAAAAGCAAACTGTTTATCAAACCTGAGGTAAAGGTTCCGCTTCTCCAAATGCAACTTCACATCTCCGTCAAGCTGTTCCTTATCCAATGAGGTTAAGCCAGCTCCAATTTTCTGCAAAACAGCCGGAAGCACCTGCTTATCCGCAAGCTTCGCCTCAAAGAGAACAATAGGATTCCCATGATGTCCACTCAAGCGAGTCTTCTGAAAAACAATGGTTTCACCTACTTCTACGGGTAAAAGGTTGCGAACGGTAGCTAAAACTTTTTCAGAGTCTTCAGTAGCGTGAGCAAAAACGCGCACATCAATATAGCCTATAGGCGGTTTAGACGACACGACGGCACCGAGTTTTGTTAGGGCGGTTTCACTTTTTAGCTTTTTTCTTCGTCTGCGGTTTTGTTTTCGGTTTAGCCTTGGCTTTTTCTTTTTCCGCGTATGCTTTTAGAACTTCAACGTTCCAGTCGTGGACAGTTGTTCTCCGCTTGTCTGCAGGTATCTCCAGCCTTTTCGCTTCTGGCGAAGTTAACCCTGCTTTTCCAAGTTCTTCTAGGCTGAAGCCTCTGCCGCTTCGTTGCTTACCATCTTTCTTGTTGATTCTTGGTTTTATGTGATGCATTTCACTTGGTTCCTTTGGCGCCTCTACGTTTGCTGGGTCTGAATTTTTCTGCACCCTTGCCTTTCCTGCGTAGGCTTCTAACATTTTTGCCTGCGCTCGTTAGGCTTCTGAAAACACGGCGGTGATGCTGCTTCTCGGTTACCCAGCTTACGTCTTTATCGGTTTTTATCACAGGATGATTCGGGTCAACCATTATAACTTCAAACCATTTCGAACGTCCATCTTCCCCAACCCAGTAACTGTTCAAGACTTCCAGGTTTGGAAACTTTTTGCCCGTGCGTTCTTCAGCTATAAGCCTTAAGCTCTTGCCAGGCTTAAACTTGGCAACTCCCATACGTTTGGGTCTGCGACCAGCTCTTGGCCTCTGCTTCCGCAATCCACCTCTTCTCACGCGCGTACGAGCTACAACGAAGCCTTGCTTGGCTTTGTAGCCGAGTTTTCTGGCGCGATCAATCCGCGTAGGTTTCTCTAGACGGATTATAGTTGGCTGCTTTCGCCACTCAATAAGCCTCTGCCGCATAAGCTCGTCCAAATAGCACGCTTCAGGTTTAGACCACGCTTCAGCTATGTACTTGTATGCCATCTTTCTTTTTTACACCTCTAATCTACTGCTTACGGTTCAGCCCAAACTGGGCCACATCCCAACGGACACAGATGGTCCGCCTGCAATTTTACACTTTAGCACCACGCCTAAACATAAACCTTTTCCAAAACTGTTGTACAATTCTTGTCTAGACTCCCTCTATCCTGATGGACTGTTTGTGTTTTGGGCTCTGTTTGCTGTTGTGGTTGTGAAGCGGGCTTTTCGCGGGTCTTTTTATGTCTTGAAGCGTCGCAGAATGTCTTGAAAAGGCGCAGGAAGTCTAGTGAGGCACGATATTTGGGGGCTGGGTGCGTGTGCATGTTTAGTCAAGAAATCTTGACAAAAACCCTTTAATTGTAGACGCAGGTTATAATTATGGGGATAAGCATGAGTAAAAGCGGTGTGTTGCTGTTTATTCTCATCTTTCTAACGACTTCATGTCTAATACCCTCCTTGCCTGTTCAAGCGGAACCAAGAACACTTATTGTTCCAGACTATTACCCAACAATAACTTCCGCAATCGGCAATGCAAAAGAGGGAGACACAATATACGTCAAAAAAGGAACATACAATGAAACAACGTTGGAAATAAACAAAACCCTTTCACTGATAGGCGAAGACAGAAGCAACACTATAATCAATATTTATCCTCCAATAGGATTTGCAGGATTAAGTTGGTGGCTTGAGCCAGTTTATAGCTACGACCGTCCATTAAAAATCAAAGCAAACAACGTTAGACTATCAGGGTTCACAATAACCAGTAATTCGTCTGGAAGTAATTCATCTGGAGGAATTCGTGTGTATGGTGAAGGAAGCCAAATAACAGATAACTTCATAAAAACGGGATTGGCTCTGGATAAACCGGGGCATAATATCACTAGAAACATTATTAGAGGCGGGCTTGAGTGCGGTGGCGACGCTAGCGACATTGTAATTTTCAACAATAACCTTGAACGTGTTTGGATAATTGGGTCTGGAATCACTATTCAAGGCAACACTGTATCTGATCGTGGGATTGGAATAGGTGGCTACGGAAATACTGTTTTAGAAAATGATATTGAAAATTGCAGTATGGGCATAGGTCTCTGGGGTAATGCTTCCAACAATATGGTTTATCATAATAATTTCGTCAACAACACTATTCAAGCGGGACTACAGCAGCGTCGTTTAAATCTCACTGTGGGTGAATGGGATGATGGGCCTGATTTTGGAGGTAATTTTTGGAGCGACTATAATGGGACCGACGCTGATGGTGACGGTTTCGGGGACACGCCGTACGTGATTGATGATGATAACAAGGACAATTATCCTCTGATGGAGCCAATAGATATCCCAGTACCACCTCTAGAAAAACAAGAATTAGAGCCAGAACCTTTTCCTGTTGTGCCTGTTGCGGCTGCTTCTGTGGCGACTGTTGCCGTGGTGGCTGTGGGATTGTTAGTCTACTTCAGAAAGCGCAGTCATTGACCTGAAATTTGCCGTAGCTTCTTGAAAAACCATTGTGGCTTTTTTCGCCACGTTTTCGTGTGCTGCTGGGCATGACTTCTCTTTGCTTCATTCTTCAGCTGTATCTGTGAGGGCTTTGGTTTTGGGTGTTGTTGATGGATAAAACTTTTATATATGATGGCTTTCGCATATGCATGTATTGACTAATGGAATACGGTGTTATAATGGAGCCGAGTAAAAAACCGTTGAACGTCCTCATTAAACAGTTACATGGAAACATTGAAGTCGTCCTCAAAAACGGCTGCGAATACAAGGGAAAAATGATCAAGTGCGACGGACACATGAATATACTTCTGGAAGGAGCAACAGAATGCAAAGATGAGCAGCTGCTCACAAACTACGGAAACGTTCTGCTCCGCGGAAACAACATCCTCTACATAATACTAGACGCCACAAAGCATTAACCGCACCTGCCCCCCTTTTACAATCACTCAACTTCAAGTAGTCTAAACCATGCTTTTCCAAGCTTTCCAATATTTTCCAAACAACTTGTGTTACGTGCACCTCTTTTTATGCTCGTCAACGCCTTGAGAACTGCGCTTTGCAATCTGCGAAGCCGAGAAACTCAATTTCCTCGCGGCATTGCGGTTTCGGAGCGCTACTTATATGCCAGTTTGTGTTATAGGAGTCGATAGGTGTCAAGACCAGCAAAAGATGGCTCATCTTAAACAGAAACAAACTAGGTTTTGAAGATGGTCGTCGATCAAAATAGCGTGTCAAAAATAATTGCTGTGCTATCGCATCCTCTGCGAAGGGAAATACTCATACTCCTGAGCGACAGAGGCGAATGTTCTTTCACAGACTTACTGAACGTGCTGAAAGTTGACACCGGCAAACTGAGTTTTCACCTTCGCACTCTTTCAGTTTTCATAGAGCAGACTTCAACCGGCAAGTACAAGCTGAGCAGAACAGGCGAAAACGCAGTGAGAGTGATCAACGATGTGGAATCTTGGGCAGAAGTTGCCGACGTTAATAAGAAGGCAACACAGCTTCCGCTGGCCTCTTTTGGAAAGAGAACTATAGCATTCATAGTTGACTTCTTTCTCACGTTAACAATTACCCTACTGTTTACTGTTCCACAGGTTGTTTCAATTCTACGTGGAAACGTGTTCAGCCCAGAACTAAGCATGGTGCTGTTCATAACTCTTGGACTTCTCTGGGTTTACTCCATGCTGCTGGAAGGCTTCAACGGTCAAAGTCTCGGTAAACGCCTAGCAGGTTTAAAGGCCGTAAGAACAGACGGAAAGAAGCTGTCTTACGACCATGCCGCTATAAGAAACTTCGGCAAAGCATTCTTGCTACCCTTTGACGTCATAGTTGGATTACGCCTGAAAAACAAAGAATTCATAAGATACTTTGACAAGTTTGCAGGAACAACAGTCATAAACCTGAGGCTTCAGGCTTAGTTAACTCAACTTTCTAAACTTTGCAAAGACCGCTTCACATTTTTGCATCAAACTTCGCATATAACTTAAATTCAGCTCTCAAAAACTCTTAAAGATATAAGCAACATACGACAAAGGTAATCAAGAAGAAATTAGGAAAGGGGAAAGCACTGGGAAAACTTGACGAACCGACAAAGAACGACGACAGGATAAAGCGAGGAAAATGGATTAAACTCGCACCAGCATTAATAGCATTGATGTTAACCGCTGGAATCCTATCGGGCTTGCTTATTGCTAACGTCAGGTCACTCTATCAAACAAGCAGCACAATCTCCAGCGTTGGAACATTTAAGGCAATAGGCATCGGAGTTTATTGGGATAAAGATTTAACGCGGAGCGTTAACGCCCTCGACTGGGGATATTTAGCACCAGGCTCTCAAAAAAGCTTCACAGTCTACATAAGCAACGAAGGAGCCTTACCTCTAACCCTGAGTGTATCCACATCTGACTGGAGTCCCACAGCAGCTTCCAACTACATGACTTTAACTTGGAACTACAACGGTCAAACCCTTACGGCAGACAAAACTATCCCCGTGACAATAACTTTAACCATCAGCACAGACATTAGCGGAATAAACGCCTTCAACTTTGACATAACCGCTGAAGGAACGTACAATAAATAAAGTGGCTGGTTCCCCAGCTTTCTATTGATGAATTATCTGTCTCTGCGGGCAACGTCACCTTTTTGTTTACTGTTTGGTTCTTTACTGCTACTTTCTGCTTAACAAAAATCTCTGCTCGTTAGTGTTGGAAATGTCGGTAAAATTTTTTCTTCTGTTTGGGTAGTGGCGTTTTTTCCTAAAATTTTTATTTATTACCTGTTGTATAGGCTTTGTGGGGTTTGTGATGAGTGAGAAGGAACTGCGTGTTTCGAAAATTAAAGACGGCACTGTTATTGATCATATAAGTGGCGGGTACGCGTTGGATGTTGTTAAAATTTTGGGGATAACAGGACGCGAAAAGAGGGTTATGACTATCGCCATTAACGTTCCGAGTAAACGTTTCAAGGTGAAGGATATTGTGAAAATCGAGGGGCGTGCGCTTAATGCTCGGGAAGTTAACCGGATTGCGTTGGTGGCGCCTCATGCTTCTATTAACATTATTCGTGATTATGATGTGGTGGAAAAGTTGGAGGTGAAGTTGCCGAAGGTTATTGAGGCTATAATAAATTGTGTGAATCCCGCTTGCATAAGTAACAGTAATGAGCCTGCGGTAGCTAAGTTTTATGTGGAGAGTGAGGAGCCTCTGTTGTTGAAGTGTCATTATTGTGGTTACATTTTGGAGAAAGCGGATGTGTTGCAGCAGCTTTAGTGGTTTTGTTTTGTTGTTTATGTTCGAAAAAAACAATAACCTTTATATCTTAAGCTGTAATATATCTTATTTCATAATATGTCTCAAAAAAGACATATTGTATAGGCGTAGAACAAACATACAAAAAGTGAAAAACCATGATGGACATACTCCTAATGGCCATACCCGCCTTCTGGGTAGCCTTTGCATGCTGCTTAGTATGGTACCTAACTTCAGCTAAAAAACACGCAACAATCACCTTTGACGACGCGAAAGCGTTATGGCACATCCACAAGAAAAACACTAACTGTTGTAGCCGCAATTGGCGCCCCATATCACGCAAAAACGGAAAAATATCCGGCTTCGAGTGCGACTGCGGATACAGATACACACAAAAACAACCACTGTTCTCCAACAGACCTAAAAACAGCCAAATAAACCATAGACGCCACACAAACTTTTCAGTTGTATCCTACTAAATCAGTTTTCTCCCAGTGAATCTGCTGCTTGACTATGCTTGGCGCGTGCCAAGCGTAACATTTTTCTGAAATCCCCCTCATCCAAAACTCTGCCTTTCCCTATGCCCGGGCATTCTTCAGTGAAACGGAAACTGAACTTTCCGCCGCATGAATTAAGTTCAAACGGGTAAAACCTGCAGATTAAGGGTCTAACCTGGTAAACGGTGCAGCGGTCATTTTCTAAAAACACGCATTTTCCATCTTCTCTCTTTTTCATCTCGTACCTGTAAGGCTCTCTGCCCTCAATTTTCACTGCGAATTGCGGGGGCGGCTGTGAAGTTGTCTTGGAAATCTGTTCGGTTTCTGACGTCAAAAGAAGAATGCGCCTAGTCTTTTCTTTTGTGTCACCACAGCATATTCCGCATTTTACACAACGAAAACGCACTGCAACCGGATAATCAAACTTCACTTTCAGCATCAACTATTCAATAATCTGCTGAACTGCCATAAAAACCTCTTAGAACTTAAGCATTAAAAAGTCTGGAATAAAAGTAGCCGCTGTTTTCTGAGGCAAGCCTTCCAGAATATTTCAAGAATAGGAATAACCCGTGATTTTTAAGTTTAAACTTACTTTTTAGTATTAATAAACACGTTTCTTTCATTTCTTGTTGGGGTCACGCAAGAGGAAAGCCAAATTTTATGCCATCCGCAACTATGACAAGTAGCAGACCTGTTCCTAAGGTTAAAATCAAGTTTTCCGCTACAGACAGGACACTTCATAAATATAATTCTCCTTTCTCAGGTTCCAAGAGGCGAGACCAAATAAGAACCATATTCCGAAAGCGAAAATATTTCCAAGTTTTTCATCCAGAGCTCCAGCAAACCTCAATTTTCTTTAAAACGAAGAGACGTAACCAATTCACTTGCCGTTTCACTATACATAAAACTATTGTTCTAATCGTACTTTTTCATAAAGCTTGTGTTTTTTACGATTAAAGCATAAAAAGCATAAAGTGTTAACCCCCGCGCCTCGGTGGTTAATGTTTGCGTTTCTTGAAGTAAACCAGCAGACCTATGCCCACCACGATAACTGTGGCTACAGAAGCAGTTACGATTAATGTTGTTGGGAAAAGCTCAGGATCAGTTACGATGAAGCTGGCTGTTTCCGAGACACCCACGTACCCGAACGCATCCTCAGCGTAAACCGTCAAGTTATGCAAACCACTCGACAACCCGCTCAAAGTGACGTTTCCAGAAACCGTCACGTTACCCTGCCCGTCAAGACTGTAGCCCAACCACACCGTAGATTTGCTCACCGTAAAATTCAAAAAACAGTCCCCAGAGTACGTGGCGTTTTGCATCCCCAACAAAGCAACCGCAGGGGCACCCCAAGGATACATAAGCGGATAATTATCAACGTTTTTTACATCGGGATATTCTTTTGTTGTATACCACTCTCTTTGTATTACATGTGGCGTGTCGCCTATTCCCGTATTGCCAACCTCTGAGGCGTTAGGATACTTTATCGTGTAGTTGCTCCAGTAATTGCCAACCGAACCATCATCCCAAAAATTGTCTGCAAAAAATGCAGGATAATCAGTTAGGTAAAAATTGTTTTTGAAGAACACATTTGAAGGACCCCCAACCAAGAGATCGCTTATGTTGCTTCGCGTAATCAAATTGTTGCTTCCATCAAATATAGCGATGCCAACGTTGCTTTCGGTTATCTTGTTAAAACTGCCACTTATTCTAACCAACTTGTTGGTTGTTACACCTATGATATGGCAGTTAGAACTGCCATGCAGATAAATCGTGTAGATGTTATTGCTGGATACATTAACGTTTTTCACATTGACGTTATTCACGCCCGAAAGGGTTATGCCAACATCTTCGTAAAAGCCAGTGCACCCGTCGACATCAAATATGCCTGGGACTGCCACGTCTATTGTATGCCCTGCTCCGTCAAACACGATGTTGCTGCGTTCAATCTGAACGGAGTATTTTTGGGTTATGTTGGCTGTCAGCGTGTAGACGTTTCCAGCTCTGTGTATGTAGCCTGTTTCAGGTGTTACAGTGCCGTTGCTGTTGATTGTGATTTCGGGCAAATGTAATCGAGCAAACATGAAATTTGCGGTAGCATAATCAACGGACATCACGTTGGTTAATGCCGAAAACAACAGCGCCATAATGAAATATGACGTTGCCACTTTTCTTTTCAAAGGGTTCAACTCCTCAGGTTTCTAAGGTTACATTAAAGTGGGAGTTTTTGCGGATTAAAGCGTTTTTATCAAGGTTTCTTGACTAAACAAAATCGGTGTTAGTCAAACTTTCTTGACAAGCGCCCGTTTATGTTTACCTATGCCTGTAGAATATGAGTTAAAGTATATTACCTATGCTTTTCAGAAGCGCAGAAAGCATAGTTACTTGTTTCTATGACCTTCACCATACTGGTAGGGTCTACAGCGGTTCTTGATTAGCTTCTTCTCAAATGCCTTATCCATGTTTACAGAAGGACATGCCAACCGGCTTGCATCCAAAAGGTAAAAAATCACATCAATTAATTCTTCAGCTATTTTCTCTTCTGCGGCCCCTTTCTTCCAAGCATCACTAGCTTCCCCCAACTCAACGAAGGCGAAAAGAAGCTTCTTAGGAATATCTTCACGATTATTATAGAAACCTTTCTCCAAAACAAGAGACCCAATTTCATTCTTCATCTCTTCCAAATGCAATCCCGTTTTCTCCTCCCATTCCCGAATTTATAATATGCTCAGAAACTGTACCCCTCGCTTTTAAATAAGTTTGACTTACCAATGCCCGTGAAGCATTTTCGGGTAGACCCCATAGTTTCTGCAATTAATTTCTATTAGGCTTCAAATATGCTGGTTGGTGCTTTTTAGCTTCAAAAAAAGTAGTCGTTGTATCTGTTTCTTTTCGTTTTGCAGAGTTGCGGTCTGCTTGTTATGGTTTTTTTATGGCGTCCACGGTTCTTTTCAGTAAGAGCTGAGCGGCTTCTTGGGAGGGCCAGCCGCCGACGCCGCAGTCTGGTCCGGTGAATGTCATGCGGTCTCCGTATTTCTGTTTCGCTGCGAGGTACCGTTTCTTTATCACTTCTTTGCTTTCGACAAGTTGCTCCGTAGTTGGCTTCGGGATGCCTTTGTCGTTGAGTTCCGCCATAATTGAGCCTATATCTGTTCTTGAAACGCCTACGCGTATCTGTTTGTCTGCGTCTTCCAGCATTTTCCGTGAGACGCTTTCGATGTTTTTGGGCGACGCACCGTACTCGAAAGACACCACATCAATATTTCCTACGTCCAACACGTCAGGCATCATAGACGCTGAGTGAAGATGAATCTGCCGCACGATGCCTTGGAAGTCTAAGGCTTTCTCCAGAACCTCGCGTAGAACATCTTTTTCCGCGGCTATGTTCATGAACCCGAAGCTTGGCTCGTCAACAGATATCACTTCGGTTTTGACGTATTTGGTGTTGACGATGCTGTTTTTGGCGAAACGACGTATGGTTTCAGCGAACCCGTCAAGCACATCCCTGTAGGCCACTGTGCCCATTTCCTGCAGGTACAGCTCCATGGGACCGAACATGCAGGCCCGCAATGCGATTTTCTTTCCGAATTCTTCGCTAAGGCGTTTGGCTTCCGCCTCAACAACGCGCACTTCAGGCAGAAACGCGTCCTTCTCGTCTACTACGAAAGTGCCTTTTTCCATAGCTTTGTGAACCGCGTCGCTGACTTGGCGGACGCCGTCGTAGTGCCACGGCGTATTAACGACATCTAGCCCTGTGCCTATTTTCAGCCTAAACGAGTTGATTGTCACATCATAAAAGTTTTCACGAATAAACTTGTTTCCACTAACTTCTCGGCCATTTGTCATGGCGGCTCGTGCAAGCTGATATGCTTTGTTGTATGTTTCCCTGTCTACTTCATCAGGTAACGGGAAACTTCCTATATCGTCAACCAACGGTTCCATGAAGCTATATTACCTGTCGCCTTCTTTTAAGGCTGTAGCCGACGTCTTTGCCGTCGCCGTAAAATTAAAGAACCCTAACCGTGTTGGAATATTGAAACTGGAATCTACCATGTCCGAGTCTTGTATATTCTGCAAAATAGTGCGTGAAGAAGCGCCTGCAAACGTAGTCTACGAGGATGAAAAAGTAATTGCGTTCATGAGCATTCAACCCATAAACGTTGGCCACACCCTTGTTGTGCCAAAAAAACATCACGAGAACATATACGAGATTCCAGAGGACGAAGTAGCATACCTCTACAGAATCGTGAAGAAACTGGCTCACGCCGTAAAAAAGGCAGTAAACCCTGAAGGCATACGAATCATCCAGAACAACGGAGCCGCCGCTGGCCAAGTTATCTTTCACCTTCACGTTCACATAATTCCCCTGAGCCAAGGCCATCACGGGGTACATTACCCTGTAGATCGCGGTTTAGATGAGCTAAAAGATGATGCCCAAAAAATACGGCAGTTCATCTAATCTGGTTTGAGAGTGATTTACCTTTAAATAATTACTGCTGGATATGGCTTGTTCATGTTTTTTCTGTTGAATTTTGGGCGAGTTTTGTCTGAAATTATCTTTGACAGGGACACCTATAAAAGAGTGAAAGCCCATTTGCTACACTGCAAAAAGCGGGAGAAACATGACTGAAGAACCTAACAAGAATGAAGCGCAACTTCCAGAGAAACTTCTTATTGACGATTCAATGAATTTTCCGTTCCACGCCGCTTATGTTGTGTACTCGGAATTGTTTGATAATATTAATGATGCTGAAGCTAGGGCAGATTTGAACAGGAACATCGAGGCTTTGAAAGATAATAGGATTGACCCTGAAACCTTTTACAGGAACATAGCGCACCACCGGAAAATGGGACCTGACCAACACCGCGAAAGGTTTTCCTTGCAGACTCAGAGGAAAAGGGACTGGCGTAAGAAGGCTCAAAGGCAAGACAGAATCAAGAGACACAAAAAATAGGTAAAAATTCCCTCGCGCTGTTTTTAGCGGATTACTCCCTCTCATAAGAGGATTGATTCAACGCTAAGGTTTAGTACGACTTCTGCAATGTCGCTGGCATACTCTGCGGTTCTGCGGATGCTTTCAATTATTAATCGCAGATGGGGTGCGTCTTCAACATCTATCTTTTGAGAGGAAACAACGGCTGCTTTCTCCATTATAGCAATATCTTTTGTTTTTTCAACTATGCTTTCAGCAAGGGCGTAATCTTGCCTGAAAAGTGATTCTATGGCGGTTTCAAACATTGAGACAGCTAGGCTGCTCATGGTTTCCAGTTTTTCAATTGTTTCGGGTTCTAACATTTTTTTCATTAACAAAACGTTGTATGCGATGCTGGCTGCGTGGTCTGCGGTTCGTTCCACAGCTTTGGTCACTAGACGATATCCTAAGCAGTCGCGGGCGGTTTTCAGGCCAATTTCCTTTATTATTCGGGGGTTTTGAATTGCAGTTTTGAGTTGGCGTACTATGTAAAGGTTGAATCTGTCTACTTCGTTGTCTGTAATTAAAACTTCTTTAGCGTGTTGGCTGTCAAGTTCTTTCAAGGCGGTTATGGCGTCTCGCTGCATTGAAGCAGTTATTATGCTCATGCGTCTCAGAGCGCTTTGAACAGAAAGTTCTGGATAGCTCAAAAGCACCTGCAAAGTTAGTTCTTCTGGTGTGTCTGTGACTATTTCGGTTCCGACAAGCATGTTGCGCGAAAAAGTTTTTACCGCGTGCCGCTGCCTTGTGGATAATTGCTTTTGCCCTTCGCCTTTTATGTGGATTATGTTGTAGCCGACGAGGTAGGTTGAGACTGTTTTTCTAATTACTAAATCTGGTGAATCCTTTGGGTTGACTTTAATTGAGGTTTCATCACGTTGCTGTTGTATTGCTGTGTCAGTGGGGATGATCGATAACAAGCCGCCCTCTTCTTCGCGGAGTTTTATCAAACTTCCCTTTTTGAGTTGGTTTTGATCTATCCACCTTTTAGGCAATGATATTATGTAGGTTGATCCGCCCGTGAACTGAAGTTTTCTTGTTTCTTCAGCGAGTTTCGACTGCCTCAAACTAAGCTCCCCTAACTATTGATGGAATTAATCTATTTATAAATAGCTTGCCTATATAGTATATATATACTAATGCGGAAACCGCTATAACATTAGCAGTCTTTCTAACTCTTAAAATCATAGAGGAATAAAAAATGGAAAGAAAGGATAAAAGCGGAATTTCAACAACACTTGCCGTAATCGGCATGATTATACTGCTCATAATTGGTTTTGCCGCTGGGTCTTATCTTAGCGCTCCATCTTCAACATCAACTAATGACGATAGCGCTTGGCGGACGCAGAGCATAACACTAGCGGGGTCAACCACTGTCTTACCAATCGCTAATGCTTCAGCCATAGAAATCATGAACATGTACTCAGGCGTAACAGTAACAGTTTCAGGCGGCGGTTCAGGAACAGGCTACAGTAACGTTATAGACAACGTAGTCGACATCGGAATGGCTTCTAGAGATCCTAAAGCAAGCGAAATAGAAAACGCGCAAAGCAAAGGAAGACCTATGTATCTTTACCCGATAGCTTTGGACGCAGTTTGCGTTGTTGTCAACCCCAGCGTTGCTGCAGATGGTGAAATTGGCTTTACACTCCAAATGATTGGGCAAATATTCGCAGGTGAAATCACCAACTGGAAACAAGTTGATTCGAGTTTACCTGACGAGGACATCTTTGTTGTTGTAAGAGAGCCTGGTTCAGGAACTAGAGGAACATTCGAAGAATTCACCATGGACCCATGGGATTACGAGGTTACCTCAGCTGCAAACACACGACAGAGCAATCCTGAAGTAGTCACAACAGTAAGCGGAACACCATACTCAATCGGATACGTCGGATTCGGCTTCCTAAATGAAAACATGCACACAGTTTCCATATATTCAGACAGTGTAGGAGACCTTGTGCTTCCAATAACTGCAACCATCGCCGACCAAACTTACCCAATGTCCAGATACTTGTACTTGGTAACTAATGAAAGACCTGAAAGCGGCTCACTAACAGACCGGTTCATGGATTTCATATACAGCGTAGCAGGACAAGACATAGTGGAGCAAAAAGGCTTTCTGAAACTTCCCGAATACCCGTAATACATAGGTGCCCAACAAGTGTCACAGCGAAATATCCAAAAAACTATCCTCCACATTTTTTCACGTATTAAAGACCAACCTATCGAACTTGTTTTGTTTCTTTGTGCTTCATTCTCAATTGTAATTCTTTTTCTCATGCTTTTTTTTGTAGCCAGCGAAGGCGCTTTGGCTTTTTCAAAATTCGGATTAGACCTTGTTATCGGTCAAGTTTGGGATACCAACGCTGGTTTGTACGGTGCTTTTCCCCTCATCTTTAGTTCTGTTATGGTTTCAACTGGTGCCCTCGCGATTGCTATTCCGCTGGGGCT
>JAFGLT010000037.1 GCA_016927895.1 Candidatus Bathyarchaeota archaeon
ACCCCCTCTATAAATAGATTAAACTGGGGGTTGACTGGAACTGGCGGGCTTGTGACTATCTGCTCAGAAATGTCTATAGCCCCCTTATATAAAGGCGTCATATGTGGCCCGAGAGAAGCGTTGTTTGAATAGCCCACTCCTCGTTTTCTGCAATGAATAAATATTAGGATCCAAATATGTTCGCTTCTTTTTAGCATGCTATTAACAGTCAAGACAGTCAATACGGTATAGATCCCTCTGTAGTTTCTGCATTGAACCATTAATAGGATTCAAATAGGCGGCAAATATTCTTGGTTTGTCAAGAAATCTTGACTCATGAAATCGCCTGTTTAGTCAAGAAACCTTGACCAAAAAGCCTTTATCCAATAGTTCTCATTGTAAGATTCTAGGGAACATTGGGGGTTGCCCTTAACGTGAAGAAAAAGGTTTACGGGTTAACTTTCGTTATGTTGCTCCTGTTTTCAGCAGTAGCTGGATTGTTGCTTGTTGATTTGGCTTCCTCAAACATCATTCCGCCAGTTGTATTGCCCGTAATTACCATAGGTAGTGGTGGGAGCATCTCGCCGGAAACAGACTTGATAAGCAGGAACGGAAACACCTACACTCTAACAGCCGACATACAAGAATATCCCATAGTCATTAAATGTAGCAACATAATTTTGGACGGCGCAGGACACACGATAAACATCACCACTGGCGATAACGTAGGGCTTGAGTTATATCATGTGAACAATGTGATAGTGAAAAACATAACAGTGTTTAGTCGCAATATCTACACGATTTATCTGTATCATTCTTCCAACTGCTTGATAACCGGAGTGCAAACTGGCTATTCTGTCAGAATAGTCGGCAGTTCTAATACTATAACCGAAAGCAACACGGGTGTCTACATATTTTCAGGAAGCAACAATTTGATTACGAGAAACAACATAAGCGATGTCTTGGTTGGTGGTGGTTCTTCAAATATGTTCTTCAAAAACAATTTTTGCCTAACTGATTATCCTGCGCTTTTTGTAGAAAGCCTTTGGGATAATGGTTCTGTTGGCAATTACTGGAGCAACTACACGATAAAGTATCCTAACGCCTCAGAGGTTGGCAATACGGGGATAGGCGACACGTCATATGTAATACAAAGAGAGTGGTCTACAACAAAAGAATATCCCAACGTAAAAAACGTTGATAATTATCCACTCATGTATCCCTATGACATAGAAAACGACGCCATAGCGTTCCCCACGCCCGAACCCACCCCAACGCCAGAGCCAGAATCTTTCCCAACCTTAGTAGTCGCAACTGCGTCTGCTGCGTCAGCGATTGCCGGTGCGGCTCTACTAATATACTTTAAAAACCGCAAGCACTCAAATGAATCCCTAAAGGTTTAATGTAGGCAGTGTAATTGAAGTTGTACTTTCGATGAACCAGATAAAATGACTATGCCCCCCTCCCCAAAGTTTAAAGTTTTCTGATAAAATTTACTATTTACTGAACCCCGACAAGGTTTTTGACAGATTTTTAAAAATTCACTCATTATGATTAGGCTGATGTTGCCTTGTTTTTTAAATTTTTCCATCAAAGATAAACTGTTAAGAGAATCCATATGTACATGAAAGGTGGAAAAGAAAAACCAACTTTTCCATAAAATTATAGGAGAAAAGAAAATGGTGAATAATTCTAAAGGCAAGCTGATGTTCATAACGCTATTACTTATGTTGCTGTTAATATCTAGTGCGTACGCAATTATAGTGCCCGCTGTTAACGCGGTAGAACCAAATCTTCAAGAAAAATCTATATCCGTTCTAAGCGATGTTGTCGGTCTAAATACAGAAAAGTATACAACAAGCCAAAGTAAACAACGAGACAACCAATTCCTCGGCTATCCACAAACAGAAACAGACACGCATATAGTCTCTACGGAAGGCCGCCTCCGCGTAACCTGCTCTTACGTAAAAGACACCTTGAAGCTGGTTTACCTGAGTGATGTGGAAGGAGAACTTTCACTAAGACAACCAGTCAGCAACACGGTTGAGATGGCAAAAGGCTTACTAGAGAGATACCAAACCTATTCAGGCGACTCTGTCTATGGTAAGTTTGCGTCAATGCTAAATGGCATTGAATCAAACGTGGATGAAACCAAGTATGCAGAAAACGTGAAACTGGAAATTTCAGGTTCTGATTCGAACAGTGTCAGTTATACGTGGACATATGTTGATTCTAATGGAGTGCTTGCGGAAAAGAAAAACGTGATTTTAACTTACGAGAAAGGCGCGTTTAAAGGATTCTTTAACAATTGGCCTCTGTACACTATAGCTGAAACCGAATCCAAGTTTTCAGCTGAGCAATCTACGGAGTTAGCGATTGAGGCTTCAAAGAATTTTTCTTATCCTGTAACCTGCGATAACGGCACTGAAATAATGGTTTCTGGATTCAGCATTGCTCCTGAATCGTTAGGCGACGCTAAGCTAATTTATGTTAACTCTGTAGAGCAAGAGTTAGCTCGTGGAAACGACCCTTTCAGGCTGTATTTGGCATGGTATATCCCGTTGGGCTTTGATAGGTTCTACTCTGGCGATGTTAGTGGCATGACAGTTATTATGTGGGCTGACACGGGCGAAGTGTGCGGCATGGACAGGGTTATTGTTGACAGCGAATTTGGAGCCTCTTTAGCCAATCAATTAATCGAAGATGAGGAAGCTGTTGTTCAATCATCCCAGCTGCAGTCTACTGCTTTTTCCACTCAAGCTATTTGGATTTTAGCTGTAGTTGGGCTAGTTTCGGTTTCGATAGGTGCCACTCAAAAGATTATTGTAACTGGTCGGAGGAAGCGAGGTCGTAAACTTTTGGGCACGCTACTTTGTGCATTGATGGCTTTTAGCGTGATTTTCGTATCTTTACCAAGTGTTAGCGCGGCATCAGTAACCGGTAGGTCAAGAATTTATTCCAGCGTGGGTACGAAATTCGGTTACAAGAATGGCACTGCCGATACGCACGAGGAGAATGCTACTGCGGAACTATGTAATTTTGTTGGAAACGCCTCACTTGATGCGGGATACATAACAACCAACTCGTATTCAAACACAATAAACACAACTGTTATCAGCAATGCGGGGAGTGATGAACAAAACTATCTGAATACAATGGTATTTCATTCTGGCCATCTTTCAAATCCGAATAAAGCCTATCAGGCCAGTGATGGGGGTGCAATAGTAGCCAGCGAGATATATGAGCAGACAAGCTTAGGCAGACATTTCTTTGTCTTTTTATGGGTCTGTGTTCAAGCAGAGGACCATACAGAGGCAGATGGAACGCCGGTAGGTTGGACCCATAGAGACGGTAGTCAGGGTCACCCGTATATGAACTCGAATGGCTACGGTGCTCCTGACGGCAATGGTCAATGCTACATAAGTTTCTATGGTTTTTCGCCGATGCTAAGTACTTATGTTAATCAGTCTGGCGGATACTACTATAACTTTGCTGATGTTGGGAGTCCAGGTCCTTGCAGTTATTTTGCAATGAAATTCTATTACTATGCCTTATACGAAGACTACTCCGTGCATGATGCCCTAGATCTAGCGTCAGGAGACTTTTTTGGATGCAACTACGCCAGTACCGTACTCTTTACGGGCTATCACTCATGGTGGCCAGGTGGCAATTGGGGTGGGAAATCGATTAATGGAACCTTTTACGAAAATCCACTATGTGATCCGGGCTATTATCCAAGGGATTTTAACGATGCATTCTCGCAGTTTCCTTGGAACGAGGAACCTCGTGATCCTAACAAGATGCAGGTTTTTGGTGACAGCAATATAAAGTTGTGTCAGTCGGATCTAACGTTGTCTGGTGTTGACGACAGCAGTAATCCTCTTTCCCCTGAGTTCACTATAGATGACCAAACGCAGTATTCAAGTAGCTGCACGTTAGTCTCTAAAAGCTACGAAGTCGACGTTAATGATTTGCCCAACTATGAGTTCTCTCACTTCAGCTACGACGGCGTAAACTACTATGATCGACCCGCAGATATCCTACTCGATGAAGACGAAACCGTAACAGCACACTACACTTGGGACCCAGTGAACTATGATCTGACTATTTCTAAAACTGGCACTGGCACAACAAATCCAGCCAGCGGCACCTCCTATCCATACCTAAGTTACACATACGCGCAGGTAACCGCTACTCCGGGCGCAAATATGATGCATTACTGGAGCGGAGCTGTTTCAGAGGGATCAATTTGGAAGCCAACGATATCTGTTTTGATGAGTAGTGATCGTTCAGTACAGGCTAACTTTGTTGCTGCAACAGCATACAATTTTGTTTCTTATGTTGAGTCGTCCGATGGAGCAGTCATTGATGACTACAAAATTTGTGGCCCATACCCTAATGACCAATATGCTGTTACCTCAGCCAACGAGAATTATGATGTTTACGGAGAAATAACCGCGCACCTATATTTCACCACGCTTGGTCACATCTACGTGTATGCTAAGGCGGTTGCTACTGGTGGTCCTCTCGATGTGTATACGTCTGCGGATGGCTCAAACTGGAACTATATCGGCGCTGCTTCAGTTAGCTCAACGAATCCAAGTTGGATTGACTGCGGATAGACTCTGACACCTTTTAGCTACATACGCTTCAGGACCGAGGACGGAGCTTGCTCCATAGCTATAGATTCGGTGCGTATAGACAC
>JAFGLT010000038.1 GCA_016927895.1 Candidatus Bathyarchaeota archaeon
ATCAATCCAAAGACAAATACATGCATTAGCAAACGGTGTTCACATTGTTGTGGGCACGCCAGGCCGCCTAATCGACCTGCTCAGGCGGGGCGCATTGAACCTGTATTCAGCGAAGACTGTGGTTCTTGACGAGGCAGACAGGATGCTGGACATGGGCTTCATCGAAGACATAGAATACATCCTTGCAAAAACGCCACGTGACAGGCAGACAGCGCTGTTCTCAGCAACCATAGACAACACAGTAATGAAAGTCTGCAACAGGTACATGAGAAACCCTGAAAAAATACTCGTAAGCAAAGACGAAATCGCGCTCACACAGATGAAACAGTTTTACATGCTCGTGAACCCCCACGGCAAATTCGAAACCCTGTGCAAAATTCTAGAAGAAAACCACATCGGTAGAGCCATAATATTCTGCAAAACCCGCAGAGGCACAAGCGCCATCACAGAAAAACTTAGAAGAAAAGGCTACAACGCCCAAGCACTACACGCAGGCTTCACACAAGCGCAAAGAGACCGAGTAACCAACAACTTCCGAGAAGGAAAACTCAAACTGCTGGTCGCAACCGACGTTGCCGCAAGAGGCTTAGACATAGAAGGCATAACCCACATAATCAACTTTGACGTACCATTAGAGGCTCCAGTTTACTTCCACCGGATAGGCAGAACCGCCAGAATGGGAAACGAAGGCACAGCCATCACCCTTGTGAGCCACGGAGAACTCTCATACTTCAACAACATCAAAGCCTTAACAAAAACAACAATAGACGAAATAGCCAACCAGCAACAAGAGGATTCACCAATCGTCAGCTTTTTCTAAACCCCAAGCAACAAAACAGGCGACTGCTTGAAGCGGAAGAGCTACTACTTTCGCTTAAAGCAGACCAAGATGGCTCCCGTCGACAGCGTTTTATTGACATAAAGGAAATCCGCCGCTTCGGCTGATAACCGTCTACACTATTCTAAATCCAAATTCGGTTACTAAACTGACCATTACTCGAATTAGAGCTGATTAAAGGTTCTTATTTGAATTTACCAGGGTTTTTATGACAATTAACTAAAAAGGGGCAGAGGCAGTCAAATTGAGCGCTTAAAACTGCCTCAACTGTGAACCCCGACACAGGTTTGGAACCAAAAAAAGGGTGAAGTTGGCAAGCGGCAAAGAGCCAGTATATCCCTCCAGTTCCGCTCAAGCACCGCGGTCAACTCACCCAACCCCTTTCACCCCAGTCTAATCAGAGTCAATCAGGCTTCTCGGCGCCGTAGCAGTTTTACGGGCTTTCGGAAATGCTATAAATGCCATTCAACCATTTTTCCTACTGTGTCAGGAGCTTAACGTGATGGTTTATAATGAATTGCGAAAAGATTACCTGTTGAACCGCTGGGTTGTAATCGCCACTGAACGAAGCAGAAGACCCACAGACTTCGCCAAGCAAAAAACCAAGTCGGAACAAAACAGTGGCTGCCCCCTCTGCGTGGGAAAAGAGCATATGACACCACCGGCCGTCATGCTCTACCTGAAACAGAACGGAGAAGTAAAAACAGACCGAGACCACAATGGGACGCGCTCCCACAACTGGCTTGTCCGCGTCATCCCAAACCTTTACCCAGCTTTCACGCCGCCCAAAGATATTGTAGACCAAACACAGATAATAAAAAACGAAAGTTACGGCTACGCCGTTGGGCATCATGAGGTTTTGGTTGAATCTCCAAACCACGACGAAGACCCAGCAGACGCTGAACTTCCGCAGCTGACGCTTTTAATCAACGCGTATGTCGACAGGCTCCGTGAGTTATCCGCCAAACCCTACGTGAAGTATGTCTCGATTTTCCGCAACTACGGAAAGGAAGCAGGCGCCTCGCTCTCACATGCTCACAGCCAGATGATCGCCACGCCCACCGTCCCGAGAATACCCGCAGAAGAAATGGCAGCAAGCAAAAAATTCTATGACCAACACGAAAAATGCGTCTTCTGTGACATAATAGAGAAGGAAACAAAAGGACCGCGCAGAGTGCTTGACAACCAGCATTTCGTGGTTTTCACTCCATATGCTAGTGTGCACCCGCTAGAGTTTTGGATACTGCCTAAAAAACACGCTTCCACAATGCTGGGGTTAAGCAAGACCGAAATGGAAGCCTTCGCTGAAACATTAAAAACAAGCCTGAAAGCCCTGAAAACGCTGGTGAATGACCCCCCTTACAATTACTGTTTCCACCTTTCCATAAACCGTGACGCTGAAAGATATTATCACTGGCACTTGGAAGTTTATCCGCGATTATCCATCTGGGCAGGATTCGAAAAGAACACGGGAATGTACATAAACACCATCAAACCCGAAACTTCAGCTGAGGAACTAAGAAAAACCCTACAGGCTTAAGCCTGGAATATTTCTTTCTCGTATTTTGGTCTAATCCACACCACGTCTTCAAGGTAAGCTCTCAAAGGTTCAGCCACACTCCACGCTTGAGCTATGCAACCTCTGGGTTCGTGAGGCGGGTCACCATCAAAAACCTCGCTTATAGTACCCAAGCCCGCTTGAAAGGTTTGCTGAGTAAACAAGACCCTGAGACGCTGCTTCAACTCGTAATCACTGCTAACCTGCACCTTACGGCAAGCAGTTACATATGGTCCAAGCAGCCAAGCCCAAACCGTGCCGTTATGATAAGCTTGGTCTCTGCTCCGCCTGTCGCCCACGTACATACCCTTGTACCGCAAGTCGCTCCGCGCCAAGGTTCGCAGGCCATATGGAGTCACAAGCTCACGCTGCACCACATTTACAACCCGTTCGGCCCTGTCCTTGTCTAACATTGTGAAGTCTAAAGCCGCCGCGATTATCTGGTTAGGTCTAAGCGCCGCGTCAACACCTGAAGCCGTCACCACATCGAATAAACAGCTGTTTTCGCCGTTCCAAAACTTCGCGTTGAAACTTTTCTGCGCTTCAAAAGCCATCGCCGCATACTTTTTGGCTAGACGCACATCGGTAAACTTGTTCGCTAACAGCTGCATCGTTTTCAACGCGTTATACCACAAAGCCTGAATTTCCACCGCCTTTCCAGCTCTCGGCGTAACTCCTTCTCCGTCTACTTCAGCGTCCATCCACGTAAGCCTAGGACCATGCGCAAGCAAGCCGTCGCGGTCCAAGCCTATGCCGAACGCGGTGCCCCTCTGGTGGCTTTCAACAATCGCCTTCAGGTTTCCCCAAAGACTTTGCTGAACGAACTTGAAGTCACCGGTATACTTCAGATACTGCAAAACGGCGTTAACATACCATAACGTGGCGTCCACCGTGTTATACGCTGGTTCTCCAGAACGGTCCTGAATAAAATTAGGAATCAAGCCCAGTTTGCTGTGATGCATGAAACCCAAAAGAATTTTCTTTGCTTCCTCAGACCTGCCAGTTGTAAGCAGCAAACCAGGCAACGAAATGAAAGTGTCTCTTCCCCAAGTCTCAAACCATAAGTAACCAGCCATAACGGATGTTCTGTCATCCGTGCCCTTGGCTATGAAAGCGTCTGCAGCTAAAAGGATCCAGTTCAACCAGTCGCTTGCTGGAACTTGAATGCGGGCTTCGTAAAACTCTGTTAACAGGTTCTCGCGTTCCCCAATTTCAGATGTAAGCTGCCCGTTGACATCGTAAATAGTATTCCCAACGGCACCCAAAATGTTTTGGCACCTTTGACTGCTTTCGCTTGCCGCAGCGACCACCGCGAAGTCGCGGTCCCTTTTATGAGGCACCACTACTTCAAAGTATCCCGGCTGGTAACAGTCATCTGTGCTGCTTTCACCTCGGCTGGCTTCCTCACAATAGTATAAACGTTCTATCCAGTTTGGTTTCTCGTTGAACCCGCTCATGGTGGAGCGTATTGCAACTGTGGCTTTTGGATTGTTGAAGGTTAATTCGACTTCTCCATCGTTTTTCTTTTGACTGAAGTTCACGGGGTTGCTCCACCTGTTTATGACCGAGTGAAAATGTCTGCAAGTGAGCAGCGGGTAAAGCCGGATTTTAGCTTCAGCTCTGCCTTGGTTCAGAACCTTGTATTTGACTGCCACAGCGTTTTTCTCTTTAGGCATGAGAACAGTCTTTTGGACCTCAATGTCTTGCACTTCGTAAACGAACCGTGGGAAAGGGTCTAACGCGAATTCTTTTAGGTAAACGTGTCCTTGCGGGAAAATCTTGTCGTGGAACTCGTTGGTGCCAAGCGGGTAACTGTTGCTTCCCACTAACACTTCTTCGTCCAGTTTTGCGAGGCATACGGTGCGGTCGCCAGGCGGATGCAACGCAGCTACGAGCAAACCGTGATATTTTCTTGTGTTCACGCCTAATATGGTACTGGAAGCGTAGCCGCCGAGCCCATTTGTCAACAGCCACTCGCTGCGGATAGCTTCGTCAAAATGTCCAAACGCTTCTCTCTTTATGGTTATGGTGGGCAGTTTCATTTACGGCATCAGCTTGGCGATATTCTTATCGCGCGCTGCACAGAAATAGTTTGCTACTGGATTACACTTTGTTCTGAACATGAGAAAGTGAGGCTTAGTCAGCTTAAGCTCGGTTAAGGTTTCAGCGTAGCCCATACCCTTCGCGAAAACCAGTTCTGCATCCTCATAGACCTTCAAGAATTCTTTGGAAACCTCTTTCGGCAATAACCCAACAGCATCGGTGCCTGTGGTCACTACTTTGTCTGCGAATTTTCCCATCCCAGAAGGCTCCACATCCTCCAAAGTGGCATCGTTAAGCACTGGACCGCCCTTAACCACGTACGTCACCTTCAAACCCATGTTCTTAAGCTGCTCAACAAGCAACGTGTCGAAAACGATTTCTCCAGCGTTGTCAGCCAAGAAAAGAACACTTTTAGCCCTTTTCGCTAATTCATAGGCCTTATCCACGTCGTCCACAACCAAGTCTTTCGCGGCGTTTCGGAAGCTCTTCGTCAAAGATTGGAAGGTGAACCTGTGACCTGGAATGTCGAACTCTAGTATGTTGCCCACTATGGCGCATAAGCAGGCTTTCTTGAAACGTTCCTGCTGTGTGTAGCCTTTCTCCACAAGTTTTTTTGCGTACGGGAACAGTTTCACGGCTTTTGCGTTGCTCATCTGTTTGCTCCGCTTGTACGGGTCGTCGCTGCCTGTTAGCTCCTTTATCAAGCGGTCTCTTTTGGTGCCTATATCAGCTGGAACAGTAGTTGGCCTAAACTCTCTGTTCAGCAGTTTCATAACTTCTTTTATGGTTCGGAACCGCAACGCGGGGTTAGTTGTAGCATAATAGGTTTCTGCTGTTGCCCTCGCAAGCAGACAAGCAGCGCATTCGGCTTCAACTTTCACGATAATCACCCATTATTGCTTTATCGCGTCTGCAAATTCACGTAGAATGTTATAAGGGTCTTTCGCTTTCACGATTGCACTTGCAACAAGCACACCTTGAGTTTTTAGCTTCAACGCTACCGCAACGTCTTCACCGTGGCTTATGCCTGCACCGCACAAAAGAAGCGCTTCAGAGTTAACTTTGCGGACAAGTCTTATGGTTTTGCTGACTTCTTCAGGTTTAGCCTTGGAAACCGCAACGCCTGACCCGATAAGTTCAGGTGGCTCGATAGAGATTATGTCAGGGTGCAAGTAGGCAACGGCTGCGCTTATAGGCGGGTTGCTTGTGCACACACAGCTAACAAGGTCTTTTTCAGCAGCCATTTTGATAACCGCGTCAATATCCGCTAGTTTCATCTGCCTTTCAGAATGGTTAATCAACGTTCCAACCGCGCCTGCCTCTTTAACCGCGTCTGCTAAAACCTGACCCGTGTGGCTACCCGGGTTTATTGGGTCGATGTGCTGAGCGAAAACAGGAATTTCAACGGCCTCCGCCACCTTACAGATATCTGCACACTGCGGCGCCACAACAATGTAAGCGCCTGTTTCCTTGCTTACCTTTTCAGCTTGCTTTGCAAGCTCAACAGCTCTTCGACCGGTTGCCTCCAAGTACGTTTTAAAATTTACTATTATAATAGGCGTCTGAAGTTGTGACTTCAAAGGAATTATCCACCGAGCTATGGTTAACACGGAGCATTAATATCGTTTGCCTTTCTTTGACTCTTTTTTCTTCGTATAGCCAGCGCGCTAAACAGTGAATTGGACACACGTTACTGAAAATAGCTTCCCAAACCAAAAGCTAAAATGGCAAAAAACGAGTTATTTTTGTGAAGCCTGGGTTTTCAGGGGTGCTGCTGCTTTTTTGGCGAGGTCTTCTGTTAGCATGCCTACTAACTGCCCGTTTTTGACCACTGCAGCCCGCTTCATTCCTTTTTTATTCATCACTTTGAGGGCGCCCGTTATTGATTCTCCGCTGTCAAGCATGATTAGCGGCGTGTACGTGAGGTCTTTCACGCGAGTTTTTTCAGGGTCTTTCTGGTTTTCAACTATTTCTCTCAAGATGTCTCTGTCGCTTATCATACCAATTGGCTTTTGGTTCTCGGTTATTATAATTGAGTTAACGCCTTTTTGGAGCAGCGTATTAACAAGTTTCGCCGCGGTTTCTGCGGTTGAGACGTCCACAGTGGGCATCTTTATGCCTGCTTGAGAGCTTATTTCCGAAATTTCTACGCCTCTTTTCCATGTGTCGTTGAGCATTTCGCTTACTCTTTCGGTTGAACGGGGATCATTAGAGTAAAAAGTGTCCACCAAGTAGAAGCCAGATGGATTCGTCATCTCGTTCAAAGACGGCTTCTTAAACATGAAGAGATGTTTGTTATCGACAACCATCATAGTCAGATAGCTTATTGGAACATGCTTGACTTCGTAGTGAACAGAAAGTTTCTGCGCTGGTTCAAGATTATCCATATCTATTGAAGCCATAATTCGGATTGTCACGCCTTTATTGCAGTATCTCCTGAATGGGTCATTCTTCAAAAGGCTGTTTATGCTCTGCGACGATGTAATGAACACAATGTCATTTTTTGCTGTTTCTAAAACTTTCGTGACTTTTGCCCAAGCTTCTTCAGGGTCTTTTATCACGACGGTCTCGCCTATAGGTATCCCGGTTTTCAACTCGTCGACTCGTCTTGCAACTTCTACTGCGTTGTACCACATTCTGCCGAAAAAGTCTTTAAGAATCGAAATGAACATCTGGTCGTTTATCCATAAGCCTTCGTCTTCGAGTTTCAGCACAGACGTTTTTTCCCCAACTGGCGCGTACAAAATGGCTTCTTCTTCATCTTTTATTAGGAAACGCGGGAAAAATTTTGAGTCCAAGTCCAAGTGACGGATTTTAACATCCACGTTTCCATCGGCGAAATTCTTGCTTACTCTCTCCAGTATCTCGAGGGTATCCTCTGAAACGTCAGTTATGATTCGAAATTTAATATGGCGTTTCTGGGCGAGAATAATTATTGCATCATAAACTCCTGCAATGTCTTCCTGAATCAAACCTAGGTTAGTTGTTAAGATGAAAACTTCTCTCGTGGATTCTTCAATCATGTTCTGCATTTTCGAGTGAATTTTCTTTTTACCAGTGACAACTGAGAATTTCGCTACGGGATAGGTGGATTCTGGCTTGCTTATTGCTTGCCATGCAGACATGAGACTTTCTTTTTGTTCATTCAGCCGGGCAACTTCGCTTTTTTTAGAGTTAATGAACGCGTCCAGCAACGTTTCGAAAGGGACTATAGTGAATCGCGTTGGTCGTTCTATCGTTGCTTCTATGAAGCCTTTTTCCTGAAGCTTCTTGAAGGTACGGTAGGCTTGCACCCGTTCCATTTTAAGTTTTTTAGCGACGAAACTTGTTGATTGAACGCCGCTTTTTGATAGAAACATGTAGACTTGGATTTCCCTTTTTGACAAGCCGAGGACTTGGAGAAACTTCGTTACGTCTTTTTCACTCAACTTGAAGTTCCCCTTGCGATAACTCCGACAACGGAGTTATCATAATTTTGGGCATTTACATATATAAAATGTTGCTAAAACCGTAAAAACGTCAACTTTTCTCGGTTCAAACTTTATTAGCGCCGTGAAGACACTTAAGATGTTTTAAAACAACAAGTATTGTAAGGCGAAAGAGATGCCAGAGACAATTGAAGCCAGTCATCAATTTCTGCTTGAAAACATGATGAACGGCTATGCCTACCACAAAATAATATTTGATAAAGACGAAAAACCCGTTAATTACGTCTTTCTTGAGGTAAACAAAGCTTTTGAACGGCTGACAGGACTGAAAAAAGACGAGATAATTGGTAAAAAAGTCACAGAAGTGCTTCCAGGGATAGAGAATGACCCCGCTGATTGGATAGGCGTTTATGGCATGGTAGCAGTTTCAGGGAAGCCTATCCGGTTTGAGAATTATTCGGAGAAATTGAAAAAGTGGTACACTGTTTACGCTTACAGCCCGAAAAAGGGGTATTTCGCGTCAATATTTGAAGATATCACAGTACTTAAAGAACTGGAAACGTGTCTTTTCACTTCTGAAACTAAGTACCGCAGGCTATACGAAACTAACAGAGATGGAATCGTGCAAACAGACCGCACGGGATGTATAGTTGAATGCAACGAAGCGTATGCGGATATGCTTGGTTACTCAAAAGAAGAGTTACTGGAACTCACATACCAGCAGCTGACACCTGAAAAGTGGCGCCACATGGAAAATGAAATAGTTAACCAGAGCTGGGAGAAATCAGATTATTCTCCAGTTTACGAGAAAGAATTCGTAAGAAAAGATGCCTCAGTTTTTCCAGCATCTGTCAGGGTTTTGGTAGTAAGTGACGAGAATGGAAAACCACTTGAAATGTGGAGCATAGTCCGCGATATTACCAGAAGCAAACAAGCGGAAGAACTGATAACGAAGGAAAAAAACGTGCTTAGCGCGATAATGGAAAACACAGGCACTATGCTTGCTTACCTCGACCCAGAATTCAACTTTGTCGCTGTAAACTCAGCGTACGCCAAGGGTTCAGGACACACGGTTAACGAACTGGTTGGTAAAAACCATTTTGCTCTCTTTCAAAACGAAGAGAACCAAACTATTTTTGAGCAGGTAAGAGAAACTGGAAAAACTGTAACGTACTATGATAAGCCCTTCAAGTATGTGAATCAACCAGAAAGGGGCGTAACTTATTGGAACTGGACGTTAGCTCCTGTAAAAGATGAAACAGGAAATGTGCATGGATTTGTCCTTTCTTTAATAGAAACTACTCAAAGGAAAGAAATGGAGCAGGAGTTGCTTGAAACACTTGAAGTATCACAGCAACGTGAATCTGAAATTTTAGCGCTCTTAAAAGCGTCTAAAGCAGTTTTATACAATCGAGAATTCCAGCCTATTGCAAGAGTAATATTTGACACATGCAAAGAACTCATTGGCGCGTCTGCAGGTTACGTCTCTCTTTTAAGCCATGAGGGAAAAGAAAACGATGTGCTGTTTTTGGATTCAGGAAAGCTTCCTTGCTCTGTTGACCCAAACCTGCCCATGCCTATTCGTGGACTACGCGGGGAAACATACAGAACGGGGGAAGTAGCTTATCATAATGATTTTATGCACAGCAAATGGGTAAAGTTAATGCCGGAAGGTCACGTGAAGCTCAAAAATGTTTTGTTCGCCCCCTTAATCATCGATAAAAAAACCGTGGGCATAATAGGCCTCGCCAACAAGCCCGGCGGATTTAGTGAACGTGACGCTAACATGGCAGTGGCCTTCGGGGAAATTGCGTCTATTGCTCTCATAAATAGTAGAATGCTGGAAACGCTGGAAGAGAACGAGAAAAGATTGAAAGCATACACTGAACGGTTGGAGGAGCTAGTTGAGGAAGAAGCGAACAAGTTGAAGAATGCTGAACGGTTGGCGGCTATTGGTGAGACCGCGGGTATGGTGGGGCATGACATTCGAAATCCGTTGCAGACCATAACCAGCATTGTTTACTTGGCAAAGGAAGAAGTGAAGTCTCTGCCTGCAAGCAGCAAAAAGGAAGATTTGATTGAGAGTTTAGTAACAATCGAAGAACAGGTATCATACATAAACAAAATCGTGTCAGACCTGCAAGATTTCGTGAAACCGTTAAACCCAAAAATCGAAGAGATATACCTGCCTGAGCTGGTGAAAGACGCATTTATGAGTAGTGCTATTCCCGAGAACGTAAAAGTTTTAATCTCGATTGAAGATGACTTACCGCAGTTAGTTGTGGACAGGTATTTAATCAAACGAGTGCTCATAAACCTAATCACTAATGCTGTGCAGGCTATGCCCAACGGCGGCACAATAACAGTAAAGGCAGCACAGAGAGACGGCGTGGCGCATATAAGTGTGGAAGACACGGGATTAGGCATACCTGACGAAAACAGGAACAAAATCTTTAAACCGCTGTTCACCACGAAATCCAAAGGGCAGGGATTCGGCTTGTCTGTGTGCAAGAGGCTTGTGGAAGCACATAACGGCGGATCAATAGCCTTTGAAAGCGAAGTTGGAAAAGGCAGCAAATTCACAATAAAAATTCCAAATCATGTAAGGAGACCTGACGGGTGGAAGCAAATAAAATAATCCTCGTAGTTGACGACGACAAGTCAATACTTAGAACGTTCACACGTATTCTTCAAAAAAACGGCTATAAAATTGACACTGCAGAAACAGGAAAAGAAGCCATGGAAAAAGCTGAAAACAAACATTACGACTTAACTTTAGTGGACATAAGGCTGCCAGACATGGATGGAACAGAACTGCTTGCCAAAATAAAAATTCAATTACAAAACACGGTCAAAATCATGATCACGGGTTTTCCATCCTTGGAAAGCGGCGTCAAAGCACTTGACGAGGGCGCAGATGCATACTTGGTGAAGCCAGTAAAACCTGAAGACTTGCTGATGCTTATCAAAGAAAAACTGAAAAGCAGAGAATAACCAGAAACAGCAGACGGGACTTATTCTGAGCTTTTCTCTTTGGAATTGACGAAGTCTTTTATCATTTGGGTATGCTCAAAAGCTAAAGGTGCAGGAACCTTGTCTAAGCTGAAAAGCTTGATTTCTTCGATTTCGCTTTCCTGTTTCTTGATTTCTCCGCTTAACGTTTTTACAAGGAAACATGCTGGGTAGTAGTCGTATTCTAATCCGTCTTGGATTCCTTGCTCGTGGTACTCGCCTATCTTATGCACTATCGCGATGTCTAAGCCTGTTTCCTCTTTAACCTCTCTCACTATGGTTTGCTCGACCGTTTCTCCAGAGTCAACCCTTCCGCCCGGCAGGGCCCAGTATCCCTTGAATGGTAGGGTGCGCCTTTTGATTAGCAAAACCTTGTCAGGTGGAAACGTTATTATGCCGGTTGCTGTTCTACCTGCATATTTCACGCGTTGTTGCTCCTTAAGTGACTTGAAAGGGGAAAACGGTGCTCCAGAAGTTAAGTGGTTGCTTTTCTTGTTTTCAAGTGTTTACCGTTTTCTGGGGGCACAAAAACCGCTGCTGCTATGGTTGTTGTCCACAATCCGTTTTTGGCGCCCTTTGCTGATTGTGTGATGTTGTCTGTTTTGATGATTAAGCCGCTGGTTTTGAAAATCTGTTTTCTTTCATCCCACGCGGTTTCGGGGTCGAACTGAATCCCCATGGTTGTTGCAAGCATTGTTGCAGCCAAATCTTCTGAGTAGTCTCCAGCTACCTCGTCTGTTTGTCCAAAAGAGTGGTGTTCAGACAAGTAGCCGTACTGGTTGTCTCCTGAGGGAATAGCAACACCGATTGATGATGCAACCAGCCTGTTCGGTTCGTTGGTTGCGTTTCTAGCCATAACCACAAATGTGATTTCTCCTGGATGCACCATTGTTAACCCCTGTTTTCTCGTAATTAACTTGCATCCGGGCGGCACTATGCTTGAAACGTTCACCAAGTTGCAGTAATGTATGCCAGCGTTTCTCAGAGCCAATTCGAAGCTTTGAAGCTGCTCTTTGTGTTTGCCGACGCCTTTGGTAAGGAAGAAGTATTTAGGTATCATTTTCTTGTATCAAAAATACGAATTGCAGAATGTGTTTATTAGTATTTTGTTTCCAAAAGAATGATTACTGGGTAAGAGAAAAGAATAACATATCCCAAATGTAATTTGATTCGAGGTTAAAAGCCTGTGGCGCTCCATCAAAGCGTGTTCAAAGACGAGGCAAAACTAGACATAAACTACGTTCCACGCCGTTTACCTCACAGAGAAAAAGAGCACCGCTTGCTGATGGAGTTTTTCAATTTCCTGCTAAAGTTTCCGGAAAGGATGACGCAGCGGGTTATAATAACAGGCGAAGTGGGCACTGGAAAAACCGCCCTTGCACAACGTTTCGGGGTAGACATAACTCTTGAAGCAAACAAGCGGGGCGTAAACTTCCGTTACGTGCACATTAACTGCCGCGAGTACAGGGGCAAACTCTTCCTCATACTGCAACGTGCAATGTCTGTTTTTCGCCCGAACTTTCCTAAACGCGGTTACTCGGCAGAAGAGGCTTTGGAAACGCTCATGCAAAGTTTAGATGAAGAAAACGCGTACATGGTTTTAGCCTTAGACGAGTTCGACACGCTTATTGAACAAGAGGGTTCAGAGGCCGTCTACAAACTGACTCGGCTGCAGGAAATGAGACGGGGCAAACCTCAGCGAATATCACTGGTAAGTATTCTGCGAGACTTGAAGTCAACAGAAAGATTAGACGACAGTGCAAGAAGCACGCTACAACGGAACGTAATCAGGTTGGAGCGGTATCCAAAAGGCCAGCTTGCAGACATATTAAACGACCGAGTTGCCATGGCGTTTGAGCCTTCGACAGTGCCTGAAGACGTGATTGACCTTGTGGCTGAGCTGGCTGTTTCTGAGAGCGGAAACGCCCGTTTCGCTATTGAGCTTCTGTGGCGTGCCGGTAAATACGCTGACTCTGAAGACTTAGATGAGGTTGAGCCAGAGTGTGTGCGGAAAGCTGTTTCCAGTATAATTCCGACCGTGCGAAGAAGCGAGTTGACTTCGCTTGGGTTTCATGAAAAACTGTTTTTACTTGGTGCGGCTCGGGTGTTTAAGGGAAGCCAGAAGACGTACGCGTCTCTTTCTGAAATTGAAAATGGTTACGCGGTGGTCTGTGAAGAGGTCGGTGAGCAGCCGCACAGCCACACTCAGCTTTGGAAGTACGTTCAGCTTTTCTCCGCGTTAGGCATATTGAAAGCCGAGGTTGTGGCGACGGGTACGCGGGGCAGGTCGACTCGTGTTTCTTTGCCTTCTATTCCCGCTTACGAGTTAGAGAAAGAATTAAGTGCCGCTTTAGAAAAAAGGTGAGAGGGAAGAGTTATGGAGATAGAAGAGGTTTTTTCTTCTAAGCCTAGGATGAAGATTCTCAGGCTTGTCGCGCGGTTGGGTGCTCTTAACGTTTCTGACATAGCCCGTAGAATTAACTTGAATTATTCGACGACGAATCAGCATTTGAAGCTGTTGGAGGCTGAGGGGATACTTCAGCAGAGGGTTTATGGAAGAATCCGCATGTACCGCTTCAATGACGGGTCGCCTAAAGCTATTGCGGTGCAAAACCTAATAGAAACTTGGGAGCAGAATAAATAAGCAGTAAAAACTATCCAATCTTGGGAGGAAAACAGTGTGACCATGGTCGATGTTTCAGGCAAGGCGGAGGTCTTTCGGGAAGCAACCGCGAAGGGAAAGATACGGTTGAAACCTGAAACCGTGAATTTGATTATAGAGGAGAAAATCGCTAAGGGCAACCCGCTTTACACGGCGAAGATTGCAGGAATACTTGCGGCTAAGAAAACGAGCGAGCTTATTCCCCTGTGTCACCCGTTGCCTTTAACGAGCGTGGAAGTTGAAGCTAAAATTTCGGAGAAAAACGCCGTGGAAGTCGCAGCCACAGTTAAAACTAAAGCGCAGACTGGCGTGGAAATGGAAGCGTTGGCTGCTACCTCTGCGGCTTTGCTGACGATTTGGGATATGGTGAAGCAGTACGAGAAAGACGCGGCTGGGCAGTACCCGAACACGGCAATAGAAAAAATTCACGTTGTAAAGAAAATGAAGCAGGTGTAACAGGCGTGAGCGAGAGCACAAAGAAACACAAAGCGACCGCGCCTAAACAACTTAGTTTTGCAGTTTTCGTTTGCAGCACGTCGCGGTATCAGGAGGCTCAGAAGAGAGAGAAAACAGCGGACGTTTCAGGCGACACCATTGAATCTTCACTGAAGAACGCTGGACACAAGGTCCTGTCCAGAAAGATAATTGCAGACGATAAGAGCATGATTCGAGAAGCCGTACATAGCGTTTTGACCTCCGCAGAGTTGGACGCTGCTGTATTTTGCGGTGGCACTGGAATAGCCCAAAAAGACATCACAATCGAGACGGTCTCACCCTTTTTTGAGAAGACGCTTCCAGGTTTCGGGGAGATTTTCCGGCGTTTAAGCTATGATAAAATAGGTTCCGCGGCTATTATGTCCCGCGCTGTGGCTGGCGTTGCGAAAGGCAAGGTGCTGTTTTGTATCCCGGGTTCCCCTGACGCTGTGCGAGTTTCGGTCGAAACTCTTATTTTGCCCGAGACGTCCCATATCGTTAGGCACATACGGGAATAACGAATGGTTTTAACAGACAACTGCGGGCGTCCACTTCTCAATCTGAGGATATCGATAACTCAGCGGTGCAACTTGCGCTGTGATTACTGCCACAAAGAAGGGGAAGAAATCCCTTCGTGTTCAAGAGGCACAGCAGAAGAAATGACCGTTGACGAAATTATAAGGATTGCAAGAATCGCCGTTAGTTTGGATATTGGTAGAATTAAGCTTACAGGCGGAGAGCCTCTGATGCGGAAGGACCTCTGCGAAATCGTCAAGCGGATAGCGGCTATACCTGGCGTAAAGGACCTTTCAATTACAACCAACGGCACCATGCTGGGCTTTCAAGCCAAAGAACTGCGCGCGTGTGGATTGAAACGCGTAAACGTCAGCCTTCCAACTTTAAACCCTGACGTTTATCACAAGCTCACAAGCGGTAGAATCGAAAACGCCTTGGAAGGTGTAAAAGCTGCAGTTGCCGCGGGATTTAACCCCGTGAAACTTAACATGGTAATTTTAGCAGGCGTCAACGTTGAATCAGTGCCTGAAATGATGGATTTTGCTAGGCAAACAGGCACTATACTGCAACTAATTGAGCTTGACCCAGTGAATGTTGACGGCTCATACTTTTCGGTTTACCACAAATTCTTGAATGACCATGAAAAGATGCTTAGGCAGAAAGCCGTTAAAGTTGAAACTAGAAGGCGCATGCATAACCGTCGCATCTATCACCTACCCGACGTAACAGTAGAAGTAGTACATCCGACCGAGAACGGCGAGTTCTGTGCCCACTGCACCAGGCTCCGAGTAACAAGCGACGGAAAACTGAAAACCTGTCTAATGAGAAACGACAATCTAGTCGATGTTTTAACGCCCATACGGCAAGGCGCAAGCGACAAAGAACTAAAAAAGCTGTTCATGCACGCAAATCACCTAAGAGAACCCTATAACCAAAGCAAATAACCCCGCGTACCAACCTGCAAGTTTGCAGTCAACCTGCAGTTGACTCTATATATAAATGGGGCATACGTTTTTTTCACATGTCAGAGATTAAGCTCAACTATTTTTGCTTCTCGCTTAGTCGTATCCAGCAGCGCTATGGTTGCTTTGCCAGTTAAGTATCCGCATGCTTCTCCTGGATTCACGATTAGCGTTTTTCCAATTCTGCCTGACACGTTGGCGTGAGAATGCCCGTGAACCACAGCGTCAAAGCCTCCGCATTTGATTAACGCGTTTAAAAGTTCGGTTTCATCACCGTGCAACAAGGCAATTTTGAAGCCTTCAGCGTTAACTTCCGCAAACCTTCCTCTTACTTCGCAGTTTTCGGTTTCGCTGAACCGTTTCTTCAGGAATTCGTGGTCACCATCGTTGTTGCCGAAAACACCTATGAGCTTCGCGTTTAACGCTTTGAACTTTGGGATGACAAAAGGTGAAATGTAGTCTCCTGCGTGAAGAACCAGTGCCACGTTTTCTTCATTTAGTTTTTTCACGGCTTTTTTAATCATCGGCAGATTGTCGTGAGTATCTGAGATTATACCTATCAGCATCGTGTTCACTTGTTTCTGTTTTTCTCGTTGGTGGGAATAAGGTTTTCTATTCTGGGTTGGATGGAAAAGCTTTCTAGAATATTTAAACAGAATATTCCACAACCGTAATATGCAGACTTACGAAACAGGACTTAAAATACTCTCTGTGTAGCTCAGTTATAGAAGACAGTTCTAAAAGAGGGACATAGAAGTGAACTCATGGAAAAATGATTCATCCAAAAGAAGAGATAAACTCAGCATAATCGCAGAAATTTTAGAAATCGCAAAAGAAGGGACATTGAAAACTCAAATCATGTACAGGGCAAACCTAAGTTTCGCCCAGCTTAACGACTACCTCAAGTTCATGTTGAAAACCGGCTTGCTGAACAAGTTCCGTGCAAGCGGGAAAGATGTGTACTCTGCAACTGAAAAGGGCGTTGATTTTCTGCAGCGTCACTTTGAATTGACGGAACTGCTGACGGAAGATGAAAACGGGAAAAACGGCGTCAAAATTCCGCCTCAAAACCTGTTTAAAAAGATATAGTGTGTTCGTTTAAAACGTATTTTGGTAATATGATAGAATCTGGGTTAAAAGCCGAGGTTCGATCTGAAATTGAGGTTTTAACTAGTTTTCTTCTGTTTTAACGTAGTTTCTGACTTTTTGCTTCAGCGTCGGAAATTCATCTAGCATCGCTTTGACAACTTGCCAGCGTATTTCGTCTTTATCTTGGTAAGGTTTCATCGCGTCTCCCCAACCAATAATCTAAATCTTATGACATAATATATAATATATAAACCTTTTTACAAAAGTTGAACACGTAAAAACAAACCCAAAACAACACTCTTACCCCACCACCCCTAACCAACCCCTCGGAATATTATTTTTCTGGGAATACACGCTTTATTAACCAAAACCCACCGTCTCTTGAGAAGGGAGAAAGGCTTCAAGGCGATTCGCAGATGAAAAATCCAAAAAGGTATAGAGTAAACTATCTAGCGTTCGCTATACCACTAATTCTAGCTTTTCTCTCATGGCTGTACTTCCCAACCATAGCTCAATGGATCATAACCAACGTGTTCGGCTACATCGCAACAGAACAAGCCGCCAACCCAGCATGGTACTGGATAATCAGATTCTTTTACAGTTGGTATACGCTCGTAGCTATCGGTATCGCAGGAATTTGGGTTGTAGCAGCCGCCTTTGCCAGAAAACGACACATAGAATCTAAACGCGCGTTTTATCCCATGGTAAGCTTTGTGGTTCCCGCTTACAACCAAGAGAAAAACGTTACACGCTGCGTAGCCAGCCTATTCAAGTGCGCAGAGAAATACGATGGCAACTGTGAAATCATAATAATAGACGACGGCAGCAGCGATTACACATACGAGGTAGCATGGGCTGCCGTGGAATTTGGAAGACGCGATAATCTACGAGTCCGAGGAAAAGTCGTGCGGCACTCGGCGAATTTAGGCAAAATCGAAGCGTTAAGAACCGGAGTGAACCGCGCTTTAGGAGGCTTGGTGGCAATTGTAGACGCCGATTCAGAATGGTCCCCAGACACGCTAGCTAAGCTTGTAGATTACAAGATGTCAAATGGAAAACGCGCAGTAACAGGCTATGCACACCCCAACGGCGAGGGCTCTGAGGGAAAATTAATTGTGAGCCTGCAACGGTTGGAGTACAGCCAAGGCTTAAGCGTAGGCCGCTGTGCACAAAGCTTAGGTAACAACGTGCTAGTGGTCTCCGGCGTTATAGGAGTTTATGACGCAGATTTGCTGCGTGAAGTTCTGACGGAACGGAATATTCGTTCAGTAACTGAGGACTTGGAAATCACCTTGGAGATGCATAAAAAAGATGCAAAAGTGGGTTATGTGAGTTCTGTTCAGAGTGCAACAGTGGTGCCCATAAGCGTAGGTGCATTGTGGCGACAGCGGCTTCGATGGTTTACAGGTTGGTTGGATAACACGTTGGAAATTCACAGGGATTTAATGACTAAACGCTCATGGCTTACGGCGTTGCTGTGGTACTGCTACATTTTTGAGTACGGAGGCGCGTTCGTGGATTTAGCTTCTGTGGCGGCGTTTCCATTTTTGTGGTGGTTTGCACCTGACCCCGTGCTCTTCGGGCTTAACATACTGGTGTTCTTCCCATATGGCTTGCTAATCGGCGTTATAAGCCAAGCTATCTCATTGAAGTTTGCGTACGGCAGCTACCAGTACCGCGCGTTATTGTTCTACACGCCACTTTACCCGTTGCTGCGGATAGTTAACGTGTTTGCGCGTTCCCGAAGCTTACTAAGTTACTTGACAGGAAACAATGGCAAATGGCACAACTAGAAAAAGGCACCGTTCCGCAAAAGCGTTTTTAAGGCTTGATATAGTTTGGACTGTGGGTTAAAAACGGATGCCTATCAAAGCTGTTCTGTTTGATATGTTCGACACTCTAATGCTGATTGAAAAAAACCATGCATTCTACAGCCCTTCACTGAAAGGAGCACACAGTTTTCTCGTCAAAAACGGTGTGAACGTGGAATTCAGGGTTTTCAGAGACGCATACATCAAAGCGCGGGATGCATTGTACGTGAAAGCGAATCCAAAACTGGAGGAGCCCCATTTTAACTGTCGCATCTCAAATGCGTTGGAAAGCCTAGGCTACGTTGACGTGGAAAGCAAAATTGTAGCTGGGGCGACAAACGAGTTCTGCGAAGGATTCATGGAGTACGTGCGCATCGACGATGACGCTAAAAGCGCGCTGGAAAAGCTACATGGGAAATACAAGCTTGGAATAGTCTCGAACTTTGCCATACCCGAATGCGTAGAAAAATTGCTGAAAAAACATGGCTTAGACAAGTTTTTTGATGTGGTTCTGGTGTCTGGTGCCGTTAACAAAAGAAAGCCCAGTCCAGAAATCTTCCAGAAAGCCCTGAAGGAACTGGGTGTTAGCGCAGAGAACACTGTGTTTGTGGGTGACACAGTTGACGCAGACGTTGTAGGCGCAAAAGCCGCTGGCATGAAAACCATATTCATTGAAAGGCGCATCCAAGAAGAGGCTGAGCAGGCTTGTCCAAACCAGACAATAAAAAGCCTAAGTGAGCTATTAAATGCAATAAAGAACTGCTGAACCTAAAGTGGCTTTCATTCCGAGGATAATATGGTGTTTTTCCCGTCAACGCTTTGTATTAGATTTGGAGTGGAAAGGTCTATTCCATGTTTTCTACAAACATCTAAAACTGTTCGCTTCAGGTTTGACTCAATAGTTGGAAGCATCCTTATTTGGCTTATGAACACGTAAAGCGTGTATTCAACAGAAAAATTATGCAGGTTGGTTACCCAAACATACGGCTTCGGCTCTTTCAGCACTCCTTCAACCTTAGCCGCTGCTTCCAGCAGTGACTTTTCAACTTTTTCAGAATTTACTTCGTAGCCAACAGTAACTGTGCAGTTTCTGCGTACTGTATTCTTTCTTCCATAATTGTTTATTTCGGAAGTCAGAAGCTACTGATTTGGAACAGAAATCATAACGTTATCAAGAGTTTTCATTCGTGTATAAATCAAATCTATGGCTACGACATCTGCAAACTGTTTATTGAAGAGTATTCGGTCTCCTATCTTGAACGGTTTGCTAACCATCACGATTATGCCGGCGATGGCGTTGCCTATAGTGTTCATTGAAGCAAAACCGAGGATTGTTCCGCCTGCAAGAGCCATAAAACCAGCAACTAAACCCACATCGAACCCGAACTGAGCAACCACGAGACCTATAGCGATTAAACCAAACAACCATTTGAAAACCCTGGTTAAATTAACTGCTACGTTTTCCTCCAGTTTTTGTCTTTCTTTCAGTTTGGTTATCTCTTTGCTGAGAATCCTGTAGACAGCATAAACTACCAAGACTCCTATAATGGAAAAAGCGAGACGCTGCCAATTCGCATAAAACCACTCACAACAACCAGCAAAGAAGTCATCAATTACAGACATGAACTTCCCGTACTTAGTCTAAGCTGTTCAGGCTTTAAATTTTCCCTCATAATTGGGGTTAGATGCCATCTCGATTACCATTTAGATAGCCATCAGTTACTTGCCTAATTTTTCTAGATAGTCCAGAAATTCCTGCAGTTCTTCTTTACTCATGGAAGTTATCGATTTGCGTTCAGCTTTGATATACTTGCGAAGTGACTCTAAGCATTCTTTAGCTTTCACGTTCCGCTTGACAGTTTGTATTTGATCACGTTCTATCTTTATTCTGTAAAGAGTTGCCAGAAAAGTTGCTAAAACAACCAGAGTATTGCTAACTATAACGATTAATTCTAAACTCATCAGCCACACCTAATTTCATGCCAGTTGCAACTCTATCTTTTCAGAGTTTCCTTCTTAAGGCTTTCATTCGATTTAAAAAATTTACTCGTTCTTGAATTAAACCCAAGTATCGTCTCCAGAACAGTCAAGGCAACTTTGTGTGTTCAATTTCATTTGTGACTGCGAGAAAGGTTTATGAAAGAAAGAATTAATCAAAACAAGGAAATCAGGGATAGTAGAGCATGAGTGCAGAAAAAATGAAAGTGGACGGAATTTTCTTTGACTTGGACGGCACCATCGTGGATTCGCGAGAAGCCTATTATGAGGCAGCAAGAATCGCGTTTCATGAGATGGGGCAAGAAATGCCTGAAAAGGAAGCTGTTCTGGAGATACCTCGAAAGCTAGAACGGAAACAGCCAATCAACGACGTAATCAAAGGCGATTTACACGAGTTCCTAAATGTATATCTTAACGCTTACTACGCTCTAACAACGGAGAAAACTAAACTCTTACCTAACGTTTCAACCACTCTGGAAACCCTTTCTACAAAGGCAAAACTCGCGTTGGTAACTATGCGCGCTTTCCCGAAGGAAAACATCATAAAAGAACTAGAAGGCTTTAACATAGCGAAATACTTCGCTTACGTCGTGACCACTTTGGACACGGATAAACCTAAGCCTGCACCTGAAGCGCTGATAAAATGTGTAAAAGCCTTAGATGTTCAAATGTGTGACTGCGCCATCGTCGGCGACTCAATCTCTGACGTAAGAGCAGGAAAAGCAGCAGGCTCCAAAACAGTGGCGGTTTTATCGGGTCTCTTCTCCCGTCAAGAGCTCATAGAAGAAAAGCCCGATTTAATCATAAAAGATGTCAATGCTCTTCCAGACTTCATTGAGTAACTGCTGAGTCATGGATTATTCATATTTCTGGGAACGGAATATTGCTGAAAACTGCCTAAAGCAGTTATATGGCGAGAGAAAATAAAGTTTAATATAAACCTCGAACTGTAAGTAATGTGGAGAGGGCTTTAGAGGGGGATTCAAATGAATTTCCTGGAAATAATGTTAGGGGAGAAACTTAAAGACGCGGATCCAGCCTTGGACGTGACGGGCGCAGACCGCAAAGTGCTGCAGGTAGTTTGCCAAGACTTCACAAACTTCCTGAAGTTTCACTGGGACCTTATAGGAAAAGAAGCAAGCCAATGCGAGCTAGTGGAGAAGCTGGAGAAGCTTTTCAAAGAAAATCCGGCTGAGTTAGAGGAGTTCTTAACTGTCTGGACTGGCATATGGCTTAAAAAGTGGAAGCAACGTGTCAAACTGCTTATAGGTCAGCAAAACGCGAATAAATGGCGCAAAGCTTCTAAAAACCTTCGCAACGCTGAGCCTCTATGGAGAAAAGTTGAACGTAAACAGGAAATCCAAGAGGTTGTGGTGGCGACTCTCATCAAGAACGGTGAAATCTGCGGCACTGAAATCCTCTCTGAGAACCTTCTGAAAATGGAGCTTGGCGAAAAAAGCGTCAGAAACCTCAAAGACAAAGAGAGGTTGTTCACTGTCGTGAACAACGCTTTAAGAAAAGCGAGGGGAATGGCTCAAAGTCAAGGTCCGCTGATATTCGTCAAAATCGACAAAGGCTACTACGGCACAACACACTAGCAAACAAAACTCTACTTTTCTGTTTTTGTTCACGATTTCCGCTTGCTGTAGAGAAAACGGTATGCTGTAAGAGCATTCTTTAGTGTATATAGAAAACGGTTTAGACTACGCGTTGCCTTTGAAGCGTCTTCGTCTGCCAAGAATATTTCCTTATGGTTGCAGATTCACCGTAGCCGCACGCCGCGCATCGTTTTTTGCGCACGTGGTAAGCACGTCTTCCGCAACGTCTACAACGTATGTGCACGACTTTGCCTGAGCGTTTGCCCATTGATGGAGTGCCTTTACCCACTGGATGTCACCTAGGCGGAGGCGAGATAAGGACTACGTTGTCACCGCGGACGATTATAAGCCCCAGTTTTCTCGTGCTTTCAATGTTTGTAGTGTCGTCTGTTTCTTCCAAAACAAGGTTTAGGTGCTGGTCGAAACCCTTAAGTCGTCCACGCAGGCTTTTTCCGCCTTTTAACCGGACGAGTACGATTTTACCCAAGTTCTGTTCAAGAATGTCAGTAGTCATTTCGCTCATTTTGAACACTCATGTACCCTTATGTCATGTACTACTTGAGCTTTTCACATTTAAACCATTCGGAGAGGTGTTATTACATCGTCACCAACACAGAACTAATTCATCTCTTTTTTCTTTTGACAATTATGAAGAAATGCGGACGAAGTGAGATAGTTTGGTTTGTTGTCAACCGCAACTTTTTTCCCTTTTTTAAAATTAATCTGAGTTGGTTTTTTCGGTTTAAGCATTAAACCAATGACGAACAAAATTCCTAGAATTAACGCAAAAATTGATTTATTCTTCATTTTTCCTGATTTAATGTAATATCCCAAGCAGAAGGCTTGCTCTTGGTTAATCGCGGTCAGCTTTTAAGATTGAACCTTTTTTATCCGATTTTTCTCAAAATTTCCTCTATTGCGTGATAGGCTGGTTCTATTGCGGGGTTATCCGTTGTCCATGCATAACGGACAATACCGTTTTTGTCAACGACGAAAATGGAGCGTTTGGCAACTGTGTAACCTTTTATATCCGCGAAGTCAGAAGCCTCGATTCCGTATAATTTTATTACTTCGCGATTGTAATCGCTCAAAATAGGAAAAACCAGTTTGTTCTTTTCAGCGAAAGCCTTATTGGAAAATGGGTCATTCACGCTTATTCCGATAATCTGAGCTTTCAGGTCGATCAGTCTTGCCATGGAATCCCTGAAGTTGCACATTTCTTTTGTGCAGACTGACGTGAACGCGCTGACAAAAAATGCTATTACGACATTCTGACTTGAAAAGTCTCTCAAGCTTCTAAGTTTTAGATTAGTGTCTGGCAAAGTGAAGTCGGGTGCTTTGGCTCCAACCTTTATTTGGTTCAGCATTTTAAAAACACTCAAAACCAAAATAATGTGAGGATTATTAATAAATAATCCGTTTCCATTAAATATTAAGCATGTTTTTTGCAGGCATTTTCCAAAAATGCCGAGAAGAACATAACTGAATCAAAATAAGTCTTTAAATGTAACAATGTAGTACCACAAAATTTTCCTAGGAACGAGTTTTTTACGGGAAAAGTCCGTTTGACAACTAACTATTTAAGTTTGCATAGATTCATATTTTTCATGAGGATAATTGGAATCGAAAAGTAGTTCGCTTATTGCTTACAATGTTTTAGAAAAAAGGATTATTGATTCTGGATTTTGCACGTTGTGTGGGGCATGTGAAGCGGCTTGCCCAACTAGTGCGTTACAAATACGAAAAGAAAAAGTGCAACGTTTGCATGACTGCTCGGAAGATTTAGACTTATGTCCGATATGTTACGAGATATGTCCTCATTCTGAAGCCCTTTTGCTCAGGAGTCTAAGTTTCGTTGCGGATGCGCCTGTCAAGAATGAAGCGTTGGGTTATTACCGAAAGATTGTGCTTGCTCAGGCTGTAGATCCAAAGCTGAGAGAACAAAGCCATGGTGGTGCTGTGGTTACGTCGCTCCTGAAATATGGAATCGAGACAAAGTTTTTTGACAGCGCAATAGTCTCTCAGACTGAACCTGAGAACCCCTCTAAGCCCAAGCCTGCAGTAGCCTTAGTGCCTGATGACATACTTTCAGCGATAGGGAGCAAGTTTTTTCCCTCTTCTGTTGCCAAGGCTTACGGGCGAGCTGTTTATGGGCATGGAAAAACATCCATAGCTTTCGTGGGGGTTCCTTGTCATGTGCTTGCCCTACGCAAGATGGAGGCGTGGCAGCATAAAATTATTGATCATTTGAAGATAACAATTGGGCTCTTCTGTTTTGGAACCTTTTCGCTGAACTCCTTACTGGATTACATAGAAGAGAAATACAAAATCAAGCCGTCAGAAATCAAGCGGTTGCGGGTATCTTCCAAATTTGAAGTTCACACTGAAAATGGTGTCACCCAAATTCCGATGCATGACATTGAAAAACATATTCTGCCTAGCTGCCGCACATGTACAGACTTTGCTTCTGAGCTTGCGGACATATCAGTCGGAGGCGCTTATCCTCTACCAGACTGGTCAACCGTTATAATCCGAACTAAAGCAGGAGAAGACTTCTTTTATGATGCAGTGGCAAACGGCGTTATCAATACGTGGGTCATTGAGCAGGAGCCGAAGGTTTACGAGCGGATAATAGTTGCAGCGATGCAAAAGAGAACAGCGGCTCTCAAGCAAGCTAAAGAAATGGAAGAGGTTTATGGTTATCTCCCTGCTCTGATGCTTAGAGAAACAGACGCTCTGGCTGAAATCAAAATTGAAGATATAATGGCTAAGGACATCACAACCATACCGCAAGATATGACGGTTAAACAGTTCTTAGATTATGTCGCTAAGCATCATCACATCAGCTATCCAATGATAAATAAACAGGGCGAAGCTATTGGATGGGTTACCTTGGAGGAAGCCTCAAGCGTTCCGAAAAGCAAGAGAGCCACCACGCTTGTCAGCGAAATAGCACGGCGGAAACCTGTTGCTGCTTATACTGACGAAAACGCGCTCGATGCTTTCAAGAGAATGAGCGAAAACGAAACAGGTCGTGTCCTCATTTTTGACCGCGCGAACCCCAAAAAATTGGTGGGCATAGTTACTAAAACAGATCTGATGCATACATTAACAAAGTAACAGTTGGCACACACATAAATTGCCAACAACTGACATGAAACAATCACGCGTAACACCTATGTTTATTGACCCGTTACAAAAAAACGGCTTGAAGCAATAATATTATTAAGTTATTCAACCTATTTATGGCATTAATCAGGTTGCCTAAAACATGGCAGAGTGTAG
>JAFGLT010000039.1 GCA_016927895.1 Candidatus Bathyarchaeota archaeon
GCTTTTTCAGAAAAATTTGAAGACCGAAGCTGGTCTCATTCATGAGATGTAGGTGCCTTTGAGCCATTGGATTATCTAAAAGTAAATCAAAGAATGGCGACGTATCCAACCATTAGAGGTCGCCAACCGCGCACTCCCTCTTTTTTCGTTCATTCCCCAGCCCGCAATCATGGCGTAACACAATTGGAAACTGCCCAACACCCTTTCCGCCTCGGGAATTAAGTGGACAAAAAGTACCTATTACTGGTAATAGGTTCTTATCGGTAAGAACTCTACATGTGTAGTAGATTCTGAGAGCAGTTTTTACATGTGTAGTATCCGTTCCATTCTGATTGCCAGCAACCGCTCAAACAAAGCCAACAAATTTTCATCGTAAACATTGTGTTTTGTAAAAATTATCGGTTTTGACTTAAATTCGGACTCGTAGGCTGCAACATAATCATTGACCATGGTCTCGAGGCATTTGTCGATGTTTATTGCCAGCTCTTCAATCGCTTCTCTGAAGCGCGTTCCGACAACCGCTGCTCTTTTTGTGCTGTCTCTCATAACCTCACCTCACAAAGAGTCTCAGATGTCCACATAGAGAGCCTCCCAGCAGCTCTTATGATAAAATTTTGGAGTCCTGCTGCTTGTTCGGTGGTACACTTCTTGTGTCCTTATGGGGCTTCGACAGACTTCACAAACAGGGGCGTACCTGTTCATGATACGGGTGGTCATCTTAGGATAGTAATTGAGTCTTGCCACTTCACCATCTCTGTCCCGTTTGGTTCCATGTTTGGGTGTAACGCCCTGTTGCGGTAGCCTCTTTTTGCTGTTGCTTCATCAATGCATCGCGACGTGCTATTTGTCTGAGGACTTCGAGACGAATCTTCTGGTCTGTTGTTAGTTTCTGGCTAGTAACAAAAGGCGGGCGCTCCCAAATCCAGCTATTATTGACTTGATGGTCGTAGACGAGCAACCCTGCTCCAGCAAGACCTGCGATGGCTACAGCTGCTTTCCAGTTATTTTTCACTTTTCTCTCCCTCCTCTTCATCTGTTTCAGTTTCTTTCTCGGGAATAGTAGGTGGTTCGGGTGGCTGTTGTGGTGGCGGTTTTTCATTGGCTCTGACAAGGACGGCACCACATCTACCGCAGACACATTGCGAACTTGTTTCGTCAACGAAGATTTTTTTCTTACATTGTGGGCAATCGATAGGAATTACCTTCGGTGGCTTTCTTGCCCTCAGTCTGTCAGTTGCAGCAGAACCAGCATTTTTCAAAACATCGCCAAGCGGTCCCTGCATCAGGGATTCCAAAAGTTGCCACTTGCGACCATCTTCGAGGGTACGCTCTTGGTGCTTTTCGATTTCCCAGTCCAATTTTTTGTTTTCAAGCCGCTCGCGCTGCCTCATTTCTTCCAATCTTAGGTCGAGCATGTTCGTCTCGACACCAGTTTTGACTGCATTTTGAAGGTTTTTCTGCTCATCCACCCTGCCCAAACGGTAAATGCCTAACTCGTCCACAGATTCTTGCTTTGGCGCCAAAACTTTGTAAAGTTCAAGAAAGTTTTTGATGTCAGCAGGATATTCGCCCTTTTTGTCAGAGTAGCGGTCGCGTAACCGCAAAAACCGTTCAATTTTTTCTGTTCGCGCCATTTCTGCCCAAAACTCGGCTTCTGGATTGGTCGAGCTGGCATTAGCGGGACTGTCACCATTCCATTTGTGTTGTTTCAATCCACGAGTTTGCAGCTCTGCTTTGAGCCGTCCAACCTCACTAATGAGTTTGTTCTTTGAAAACTTACTAATCTCAGCCCATTCGGCTGCTGATAGACTTGGCGCCAAGGTGTAACCTTTTGGGATTTGTAGCTCTTCGTCTTGCTCTGGCTCTAGAACTTGAAGTACTGCCTCTGCTTGCCCCTTGTTTGATGTATCCTCGGGGATACCTTTGAGCATCCTTGATATTGTTGCTATCGAGAGCCCCGTTTCAGAGGCAATCTGCCGATATGTTTTGCCTTCTTGTCTGAAACAAAAGACCTGATTCACCAAAGATGCCGTAATAGGGCTTTCTTGTGTTTCACTGTTTGTTTCAGGTTGTTTCAGCATTTTTGGTGATTCTGTTTCAACCTCTGTTTCAGGTTCCTCGTCTGTTGTATCAAGTTTTTTCATTTTCACCCCTACCAAACAGCAGCTCTTTTCGTTCGCGTTTGACTCTGTTAATGATGCGCTCGACCTCGGTTGTCTCGCACCTATCGCACAGGACAAGCCTCACGCAGTTTCTGACGATAGCGGATTTTGGAACCCCGTTCTTCAGCGCTAACCTTTCGACTGCCTGTTTGCTTTTCTCATCCAGTCGTATAGGGAATAGCGTCAACATTGCGATTCATCCTATGTAATACAAATATGCTGATTATCCATAAAAATATTACTGAATATTACCATGATATGCGTCTTATATCCTATAAACCGCAAAACAATAACCAAAGGCTAGCTTTTGGATATAAAAAACCTTTTTAGCTTCCTAGAACACAATAATAATGGGAATATCAAATGTTAGCGTTTAATCAGAGAAAGGTTATGATTTTGAAAGCTATCACAGCAAATCCCTTATCCAGTCCAAAAGATGTAGCATCAGGATTAGGGATGACAGTCGCAAATGCCGAAATGTGTCTTTTTAATTTGTTCAAACAAGGATTGCTCGCGAGGGTTAAGGGTGATGGACTGTGGAAAAAACCCTGCTTCAGTTATACGGTTACTGAAAAGGGGCTCACGAGGTTGGCTTACTTGACAGAGCAACCCTAGCCGCTGGGGCTCTGAATTAGTGGTACCACGTTTCGCACCTGAAACGTGGTCAGTTTCGGTTACGCAACTCACTTCAAAAGGTGGAAAAGGATTGGTGGTTGTGGGTTACAAGTTGTGGGTACGCAACTTGTGGGTTTGGTACCAAAAAACCAGCAATATTACTGGTAATATTGATTTTTTCATCTAAGTTTAATCCATGTTGTGGATGCCCAAGATGGAATTGGATGTCCATCGAACTTAGACGGTCATCTAAAAAGTTCCAGCATGATGTAGTGCATTACCAACATCATCATAGACGGTTGGATTAACGGTTTAGCTGAATATTATAAAAAACAAGGACTGAAAATCGAGCTTGCGGATACGAATGCTCGAATAGGTTACAAAAGTCCACGCCCACAGCCAAAGAACGAAATTTTGGACGCCGTTATAAAAGCGAAACCTTGCGGACGCAAGATTCTACATGTGTAGAAACTTATTGCTATTTTTAACGCAATTGTTTGAATTTGCTCGATTTTTCTCCATTTAGTGATATACAAATGAAAACCGTCACTTTTTTTGCATTTGGTATATACACGTATATTGGTGATATTGGAAGTGACCGCGAGCAAAAGGGTTCTGAAGGCAATAAAACTGAACAAGTCGCTAGTTTTGGTCATCCCAAAGGAGTTTGTCGTTGAGCGAAAGATTTCAAACGAAGACAGGTTTGAAGCGATTTGGTCCTCCGACTCTTCGATAATCGTGTATAAAACACTAAGCGGTGGCAAGGTTGAACAGGAACGCCTCGCTGCTATCGAGAAGCTCAAAAAAGAAATCCAGCTCATCGACGGAGTGCAAGAGGCAATCAAGGAGGCTGACGGGAAATGAGCTACAACACCAGACAAGTTGAGGCTCTCGTTCTGATACGCGACGGAACAGCCATGATTCAAGACGGAATCAACCGACTGCTTGACACTGAAGAGCCAGAAGACCAGCTCCCTAAGCCAACAGAACAGCAAATCAACTCTTTGGAATGGGTTAGCGTAACTAGCAAAACAGGCTCAAGCTACGAGCAGACGGAGAATGACAACTCAAAAGAGTTCAGGATTTTGCAGAATTGGTTAGGCGAAAACAAAGGCTTTGCACAACTATATGGTTTCAAGTTCTGGTTCCATATGTCCGACGAAAATTTGGTCGACAGAAGAAAAAGCTAACAGGACCGCCAACTAATGACCGAGATTCACTGTGGCAGTTGTAAAAGGCTGTGGGTACGATGGAACAGTCTGGAAGAAACAGGATGCCCCAGAGCAGAATACGAGAAAAGCTCAGATAACAGGATAGCAAACGACAAAACCAGCACAATTTGCGACTATTACGAACCAAAAAGAAAAGTCCCCTCATCTAAACAATCAGAAAAGCCTGAAATGGAAGAGGCATTAGCGGCACTCAACAAAAACAAGTACATTTGCCCAACAGATACAGAAGAACTGCTAGTTTATTTTGAAGGAATCTACAAACCCGCGAAGCACCTAATTTGGTTTACCCTTGAAGAGCTATACAACAAAGAATTGAGCAAGCATTTCGTCGAAGAAGTGTATGCTCACTTACAGAGAGCAAACGTCATAAAACGTGAAAAAATAAACAGTTGTAAAGACAGTTTACCATTACAAAACGGAATTTTTAACCTGAATGCAAAGAGTGTCACACCGTTTTCTCCTGAAGAAATCTTCACTTACAAACTAAACGTAGAATACAAAGAAGGGGCTGATTGCCCAAATTTCAAAAAGTTTCTCCGTCAAATTCTTTCAGAAGAGGACATTCCACTGCTTCAGGAGACAATGGGCTACTGTCTTTTGGCAGCCATGCCACTGCACAAAATTTTTTGGTGGTACGGCAAAGGAAGAAATGGTAAAGGTCGAGTCGGTCTTACGCTCCAAGAAATACTTGGAGAGGAATCCTACAGCAATTTAGACGTCGAGGCACTTTCCAGAAGATTTGTCCTTCAAAAATTGTATGGAAAACTCCTGAACATAAGTAGCGAACCAAAAATCAACAGAAAATACGGGATAGACACAACAGTTCTAAAAAAACTATCAGGAGAGGACACGATTAACGCCGAAGTTAAACACAGCAACAAAACAATCGACTTCACTAACTTCGCAAAATGTATCGTCATGGGAAACAGATTCCCCAAAGTAGAAGATGACACTATCGCATGGTGGGACAGAGTAAGCGTACTAAACTTTCCAAACACTTTCCTAGAAGATGACGAAAACACGATACAGGACATAGAAAAGACTTGGCTACCTGAAGAAAAATCTGGCATTTTCAATTTTATGCTAACAGGGTTACATAGACTACTCGAAAATGGCAAATTCACCAAAAGCAAAACTGCTGAAGAAACAAAAGTCGAGTTCATGAAGCTTTCCGACCCATTCACGGCGTGGATACTGGAAAGATGTGTAATAATGCCCCAAGTCTATCTGACAAGAGAAGAGGCATTTTCAGATTGCTGTGTTTACTGCGACGAAATAGGAACAGAAAGAGTAAACAAAAGAGTGTTCTACGAAAAACTGAGAGGCACACGGGGAGTCAAAGACACCCAAAAGAAAGTCAAAGGCAAAAACGAGAATGTGTTTGAAGGAATACGACTAAAAAAAGATGATGATGACAATCAAAAAACCCTTCTTGAAGGAGAAAAAGGTAGTAAAAGTAGTAAAAGTAGTAAAATTGGATATATATCTACTAAATTTGAAAATAATACTAATGGTTATAGGAAGAATATAGGGGAATCTACTACTTCTACTACTTCTACTACCTTTTCATGTTTCAACTGTGGGAAAGCTCTGACTAAACATGAAATTTTCACGGGGTCAGACCTCAATCAACGCTGTGCAGACTGCAACATGAACTTCATTCTGGAGGAAAAATAAGAGATGGGAAAGGTTGGTGCGAGAACTCACTCCGACCCCCCGCAGGGCGAGACCCTGCAGGACGTCCTCGGCTCGTGCCAACCCCCAAAACCCCTCAAACATTGACATAAAGATGTCAATTACTCCAAACACCCTCCTTGGAGGGCTTTATGTGGTGGTCTGTTTTTACACGTGTAGAAAAAAAGAGGCAAATTTTAGGGCTGTATTACAAAATAAACCTCAATAAATGAACACTACACGTGTAGAACCCCAAATCGTGACTGTTTGGCGAAAAGCTTTTAGATATAGGGCTTTTATTGTAATCTGGGGACGAGGCGAGTTAAGGGGTGTATGTTTATGTTACCAACGCTGAGGAAAGTCGATTCAGTGGTCTCCCCCCAAAAATGTCCTCAATGCGGAAGCTCGCGACTCTGGAAGGCTGGATGGTATAAAAATTTCCAGCGAATGCTGTGCCGACAATGTGGTCATCGTTTCTCTCTTAAACCCGATGTAGACGTGTATAGTAAGTCACCAATAATTCAGTATGGTAAGAAACCATATGCTGTGGTTAAGCCGATGACCACCATAGAAAAAACCGTTGAAAATAGGCTGCAGCGCGGGCAGCCGAGCGCAGACACAAGAGGAAAACTGGTCGAGTTTGCTTGGAATCTACAGAAAGAGAACCGTTCAGAATGCACGATTAAAACTTACATCAGCAACCTTGGAAAACTATTGCTTTTAGGAGCCGATTTAACAAATCCCGATAATGTGAAGGAAATATTGGCAAAAAACAAAACCATCTGTAATAACAGCAAATCTGCTATTGTAACCGCATACAGTAGCTTCTTAAATTGGCAGGAAATTTCTTGGAAAAAGCCAGCATATCATTATCAACCAAAAATTCCATTTATACCGCTAGAAAAAGAGATTGACCAACTTGTTGCGGGTTGCGGGAAAAAAACAGCAGCTCTGTTACAGTTACTAAAAGAAACTGGCATGAGACTTGGTGAAGCCCATCCTTTGAAATGGACTGACATAAACTTCAAATCTGAAACCGTCTCTGTTAATAATCCTGAGAAAAACGGCAACCCAAGGATTCTGAGCATTTCGACAAAGTGCTTGTCAATGCTTGAAAGATTACCAAAACACAGCGATAAAGTGTTTGGAAACTCCACAAAGACTTGCAGGTTCCAAATATTCAAAGAACAAAGGGAAAGGCTTGCACGGAAACTCCAAAATCCAAGGCTCAACCGAATAACCTTTCATACCTTGAGACACTGGAAAGCTACGATGGAGTACCACGAAACCAAAGACATCCTGCACGTGAAAGAAATCTTGGGGCACAAAAGTATCCAATCAACGATGATTTACATTAGTCTCGAACGAACGCTCTTCAAAGTAGATGAAGACCAATTCACGAGTAAAGTCGCTAAAACCATAGAGGAAGCTCAAAAACTTGTTGATGTAGGTTTTGAGTTTGTCTGTGATTTTGGGAACGATGGCAAACTCTTCAGGAAGCGTACATGAACAGACCTTTATTTATTGTTGAAAACCTTGGTTTAGCTAAAAGTAAATAAAGGTAATCTACGTTACTTACGCCAACAACACTTGGAATCATGCTCTGAATGGTGTTTCACTTGATAAACGCAC
>JAFGLT010000040.1 GCA_016927895.1 Candidatus Bathyarchaeota archaeon
ACATCGCCTACTGCTTTAACGTTGTCTGGACTGTGAGGCAACGCTATCAAAGGCTCAACCGCCTCCAAGTCTACTTCGAGAATCTCGTTGTACTTCGCGTCGTCATCAGCTTTAAGCTCAACCCACTGGCTTTCTCTTCCTTGGCTTCTTAGAAACGTTTTTGTCACTTCGTCTGACGGAAAAATCGAGGTTGTTGCCCCTGTTTCTGTGCCCATGTTGGTTATGGTTGCTCTCTCCGGGACGCTTAGGGTTTTTACGCCTGAACCGAAGTACTCTAGGATTTTGTTTACTCCACCCTTCACGCTTAACTTTCTCAGAACTTCCAGTATCACATCTTTTGCTGAAGCGAACGGCGAAAGCGCGCCTGTCAACTTTACGCCTAGAATGCGTGGCATTTCCAAATAGAATGGTTCTCCAGCCATAGCCGCGGCGACATCAAGGCCTCCAGCGCCTATAGCAATCATGCCCATACCTCCTGCGGTAGGCGTGTGGCTATCGCTTCCCAGCAACGTGTAGCCTGGTCTGGCGAAGCGTTCCAAATGAACCTGATGGCAGATGCCGTTGCCTGGGCGTGAGAAAACAATGCCGTATTTGGCTGCGACATCCTGCAAGTATCGGTGGTCGTCAGCGTTCCTGAAATCGTTCTGCAGCATGTTGTGGTCAACGAAGCTTAGGCTCAACTTCGTCTGGACGCGGGGGACCCCCATGGCTTCAAACTCAAGATATGCCAAGGTTCCAGTGGAATCCTGCGTCAACGTGTGATCTATACGCAAGCCGACTTGTTCACCCGGCTCCATTTTTCCTTCAACTAGGTGCTGCCCGAGGACTTTCTCCGCCAAGGTTTTGCTCATACATTTTTTTCTCCATTAGACGTGCTAATTTGCAAAGCGAAATTTGCTTTGATTCTTAATCAAAAATGGGGTGCGGGAAATTTAAATTTCGTGTAACAAGTGTTGCAATTCGCGGGTAGAAAATGCGGAAACAGTAAAGGTTATGGGTTGCACGCCTAAATAAGAAAGGGGATTGGAAGATGTCGTTCAAAGAGAAGATGGAAGAGACCGGGAAGAAAAAAGAATCCAAAATTGTATTGGCGCTTGATTTTCCTTTTCGCAACATAGATAAACGTGAAGCGCTGCTTGCCGAAGCGCAAAATGTTCTAGAAGCGGTTCAACCGTATGTGTGCGCCGTGAAAATTAATCATCATCTGGTTCTTCCTCTCGGCACGTTTGACGGCGTGCAAAAACTGGTAACGCAGGCCCATGAGAAAGGGCTTCTAGCGATAATGGATTGCAAAGCTAACGATATCGGCGCAACCAACCAAGTCATAGCAGAGTACTATTATGCTGCGGGTTTCGACGCGTTGATAGCTAACCCGTTCATAGGCTGGGAAGAAGGCATGAAACCCATTTTTGACACAGCACACAAGCTCCAACGCGGCGTGATTCTCCTCACCTACATGAGCCATAAAGGAGCAAGCGAAGGCTACGGCCAAACAATATACGACGAGAAAACAGGCAAGGCAACGGCACAGTACGTTTCGTTCGCAAAAAAAGCCTTGAAATGGAGTGCTGACGGCGCAGTTGTGGGGGCCACCTACCCTGAAAAAATAAGGGAAGTTCATGAAATACTCGGAGAAAACGTACCCATATACTCCCCTGGAATAGGTGCACAAGGTGGAGCCGCAGAAACAGCAGCTAAAGCTGGCGCATGCTACTTCATCGTGGGACGACACATAACTCTTGCACAGAACCCACGCGAGGCAGCTAGAAAACTCTGCGCGGCAATTAAACAGGCGAGATAAACACGCTTAAACAAAAAGCGGAATATATGACTTTATCATAGCAGTTCAGTGAATGATTCGCGTCACCCCAAACACGCTGATTATCCATCAATATACTTTTGTTGGATAGTTTTACAACGGCTTCTCCTATAGAGGAGCAAAACAGCACCCACAACGACTGCTGCTCCAGAAACAACCGCGACTAGTGCTATTGTGAAAGGCTCTATCAGTGAAGTAGGTTCTTGGGAGGGTAAGGGCGACAGAGGAGGGGAAGCGGAACTGCTGTATCCAGTTGGCGTATACTTATCATTTGCACCACTTATCGCGTATAATTCGTCGTTTGAAACTGCAACGTCAAACCATGCTTGAGGAGTAGGCATTTCGGTTCCACTGCTCCAGACATTGTTTTCCGGATCGTACACTTGAGTTAGATTCTGTGGCGTACATGAGGCTTCAGTGAAGCCGCCGAAAACATAGATTCTCTTTGGCGCATAGATACCTGTGGTTGCACCCGCAGCAGCTCTTTCACACCCGATTGGAATAGGCGCTGCCATAGACCACGAGTCGTTCTTAACGTCATAGACCATATTATAGTCATGCCAACCACCCATGAAAATTCCACCTTGTCCTCCTAAAACGTAGATTATGCCCTCTACGGCAGCAGATGCAGCGTAGAGAACTGAAATGGGTAGCGGGGTTTTTTTTGTCCAAGTGTCAGTTTCAGGGTCGTAAACCTCGTTGAGGCCGCAACAAGTGTTGATTGGATAGGCGCTATGGAGACCTCCGCCGATAACATAGATCTTGCCATAAACAACGTTCGAGCACATTCCGTATCGCGGAGTCGGAATGGATGCCTTTGTTTCCCAAGTATCTGTGGCTGGATCATAAACCTCGTTGACCTGGCTGTATATGCCGCCCAAACCCTCTGAGTCATAACCGCTTTCACCGCTTATGCAGTAGATTTTGTTTTTGTAAACGGCTATTGCGAAGTCTCTTCTCGGAGTAGGCATCGAAGCCTTTGTTGTCCAAGTATCTGTGGCTGGGTCGTACATTTCATTAGTGCCCAAGTAACGACTATTCGAGTTAGAACCACCGATGGCATAGATCCTGCCTTCAACTACCGCAACGCCTAAACCCCTTCTTGAAGTTACGATAGGAGACATAGATGTCCAAAAATCTCTAGTTGTCCTAATTCCTAGAACCAAAAAAGATGATAAACAAAAAGAAATTAAAAAAACGATAACAAAACTTTGAATAACTCTATTCAAAGTATTATCACCCAACAGTCAATCCATTGATTAGTTATATTCCCGCACTCATTTAAACGTTGTTCAAAAAGGAAGTAGTTTCTATTGACCCCGAAGTAACATCTTGCAAAAACTGTAAAAAACAGGCGTGTAATCATTTGCGTTTTTTCTTGACTACTATTATTGCAATAGCTATTGCTGTTGTAATTGTTGCCACCATTGCGGCTATCACTGGGTCAATTGGCGATTGCGTGTTTTCCAATTTTTGTGTTTCGAGGAATTTATCATACGGAACCTCTCCGCCAGTAGGTATTGCATCGCAGCTTATGATTTCTGAGGTGTCTGCCCATATTTGGACTTGAATAGTGGTGACTAATCCTGGGTAAATGTCGTCTAGAGGCAAAGTAATCAGCCAGTAGGGATACAGGTTAAGCGGCTCCTTGCTTTTGGTTAGCAAGCTGGTTCTTATCTGATCTTCCACAATGTTGAAGTCTGTAACTTCTAAATCACCAACTTTCCAAGAGAAAGTTTCTACGTATTGCAAAGCAAGATTTACGGCTTCCTCTTGAGAAAGATTCACCTCAGTTCCACCTATCGTGTAGTAGCTTCGGTCATCTTGGAACGCATGAAAAGAGCCGTTTTGGAAACTAATGATTATTCCACTGTAGTCTGCGCCGTTGAATGAGTATCTCCAGTCCAGAGATGAAACAAGCGAGTTTGTTGATGTAAGTTTGATATTGTTTAACGTTTTCGTAGCGTTTTGTGTAACATCAAATTGACTCAACATGTTTCTGTAGTCTTCCAAACCGGGGTCTCCGATGTATATCTGGTATTTCTCAAGTAAAGTTGCGGCATTTTCACTCATTGTGTTAAATTTGGGTTGGATGTATTGGGGCGACCCTTCGCGCACTCTCATGAGGCAGTAGGTTAAAGTTTTGTTAATGAATCTGTAAAGTACCTCTATCTTGCTTTCTTTAGATGATAATGTGTATTTGCCAGTTATTTCTTCGAGACCGTGAAGAGCGGATGGATAATCCGTAACTTCTAGATTTTGTGTTACGTCATATTTTTTCATGTCAAGCGAGACGACATCTCTTAGAAAGACGAGTACTTCGTCTGAACTATACGTTTCAGCTGTGAATCCAATAGGAACTTGGGTAAAACAGAGCATTAAAATTATTGATAGAATCGAAACAATATTGAGTCTTTTAATCAACTTACTCATATTGATTTCACCTTTCAACTGGGAATGACATGATCTGTGTCGCCCCACACGCGCATATAGGACGTAACGTAACCATGACCCGGAACGCCATCCCAAGCGGGATATCCCTCATAAAGTTGACAATCGCCAAAAGAGTTGTCATTATGTGTAAGAGATGTTGCCAAATCAAGTGCATCCTTTATCGTGTATCCGTTTAAAGCATAATAATAGAACTTTTCTGCAAAATCAGAGTAATGCCAATCAGCCTTTCCTGTAGACTCAATGAAGTTCATTGATACCATTTCAAACGATATGAAACAACGATTGCTAGTATCAGAAGTATAATAATATCCATCGAATACTAAGTCAAGGGTGCCCATCCAAGATGCTATCATACCACAACTGTGACCACCGGCACCATATTCACCTTCAAAATCTTGACCACCATGACCACAGGCCCAGAGGAATAGAAAACCAGTATTTTTGCTACTCAGCTTCTCGTGTATTGCCCAATCTTTGATAGCATTACTGGTACCAGTGCCTTCCCAATCATAAACTCCATTGTGAGTCAATGGACAATCCTGAACATCGCAGCCGCAATTAGGATAAATGTGTCCTTTGTAAAAGACCGTTGTATAACTGTAGTAATCTTCAGTTTGTTCTACAGTATTATAAACATTTGACGGTTGTGTTTGACTTCCCCAGTAGTTATTTAATTTATCGTATATTCCTGTTGCCCCAAACAAGTCCTCAATATAGTCGCAAGCATCCTCGGAAAGGTTTTTTTCAGGATCTCCACCAAGATTGGGGTTGTAGCTTGGATAATATCCAGTACCCCATATTATGCTTGCGTAGCCTTGTTGTTCTGGTCCCCACGCGCCATGATCAGGCTCGTCAGCAACAAACTTTCTAATTTTGAAAGCGTAAATGCGCTCTAATCCGAAAGGATAGGTATTATATCTTGCAAGACCAAGATGAACGTAATACCCGTTTTCAGAATTATACTCGTTAACTCTAGTAGTTCCATCTATTTTGACTTTGATGTAGCCGCTTGTTTTCTCAAACTGAAGAGTTTTTAAAACATAGCCGGCGCCGGGATAACTCTGCTCACCAGTGGTGTAATCAATATTGCCGCCAACGCCCGCATCATTAACCCAGTGCATATCGGCAGCCCAATTGTCCGCCAACCTTGAAACAGCAACACCGTAGTCAGATGTACTGAAATCTGAATGTTCAACGTTGAACAAGCCTCCGAAAATCTCGCTGTTAGTTTCAGAGTAATGCAAGAACCAAAAAGGCTGGTACATGCCATAAGCGCTTTCTATACGCCAAGAATACGGAAGATTAAACGATTTTGAACGGAAGCCTTTGCCGTTCCACCAGTTGTTGGCATCAATATTGTAAACCTCTATGAAATGATTTGCAGAATCTACCCAATATGTGGGGCTTCCAGTTCTGGACGCCGTCGGCCACCTCGTAGTGCTCAAAGTGCTGCTGTCAAAAGGATCCCCAAAAATGAACGTACCATCAAAATTGCTAGCTGTTGAAGCCCCTGTATTCCCATAATACAAGTAGAACATGCGGTCCGTAGTACTTAGACTGTCTTTGATTTCAACCCAAAATACTGCACTATTATAGTTTGTTTTGCTCTCCCTCCAATGATCAAGCAGTGTGTATCCGTCATCATCAGTAAACCTGATATCATCAAAATCATATTGGCATTTGCCACCCAAATACACGGTTCCGCCAGAATCCGTGCCGGAACCGTAATTCACAACAACCCTGATCTGATAGTGTGTCCCAGTGCCTGCAGCATGTTCAATTATGTGAGATTTCCGGTAATTCCAACTGGTGCTATACCAAGGGTCCAGATAGCAAAAATGCTTGCTGGTGACTGCCTCTCCCAATGTTTCTTCGCTGGGCTTAAAAGCCACAAAAAACTCGTGCACAGCATTGGACAATGTCGGAACAACAGTCAAAAACATTCTCAAATAGTAACGTCTATTCTTCTGAATCACAGCATTGCTGAGATACCACGTATCCATACCCTGAAAATCAAAGCTTCTATTCTCAAAGTCTGTCTCATTTCCGATTTCTCTCCAATAAATACTCTCGGTGGTGTTCCAATAGGCTATTTTAGCATCCAAATCGGCAACATCATAATGTTGAAGCAAAACTCGACTCAATTCTGTATCTATGGTCTGATTCTTTTCGTTAACTATGCTTGTGTTGCGGTAAGCCCACACATACCCGTCGTAAACTGTTTTTCCTGAAATGCGCGTATAATTGTATTCTACTTGACATGTAGAATCATTGAAAAACGGGCTTAGGTCTAACTCGTTTTGTGTTGTCTCTACTCTTGGGTCATAAACTTCTAGGCTTGTCGGGTAGCCGTAACTGCCCTCAAAGCCAAGGCAGAAGTCCACCTTGCCTTCGTACGTTTTACTGGCTACGTTTAAGTAGACATACCCGTCCGCATTTAACATGTACGGCGTAGCCGAGATGTAGCAGTCCGAATTTTCGACATAAACTTTGTTTCCATCAATCGTGGGAAGATAAGGGTCACTTACACCACTTGGTATAGGCATCACAAAAACGGATAAAATAAGTATCGTTGTAATTGGTAAAGCGTAAGTTACGGCGTTTTTTTTCATTTTTGCCTTTCCTCTTTTATGGTCATCTTAATACAACCACACATATTATTAATAAGCAAATAATGAATTAGGAATTACAGTTGTAATCATTGTTAAAACAAAGATTAAAAACTTTATGGCATAAAAATAGCAAAACATTCCCTCCATACATCATTAGATTTAAGCTTTAATGCTAAATTGATGGGGCTTGTTGAATGATGTTTTAAATATACAACAACCCAAAGTGTATATTTGCTCAATTCAGCCTTATTTCCGAAAAAAACCTGCTCCTTTTGTCCAAAAAATGCATCAAAAAAAACCTTATAAAAGAACTATTCAATTGTTAAAGTAGAATCATTGGCAAAATATACACTTACTGGTTTTGTTGTACAATAAGTAAAAACCAATATTTCTCTTCAAGCACTAGATTAGCGGGTTTTCTTCTCGAAATTATTAAGTTAGCTGAGAGCAAAAAAATGTGAAGTTAAAAAATTTAACGCTATAACTTGGGCGCATATGTTTGCAACAAAAAGAAATCGTGCCAGAAGATGGCGCCACTTGTGTTTGGTATGGGTTTATCTTCCGCGTTTTTCCCAGAGCTCTTTCCTAAGCAAATCTCTGACAGCTGACCGTATCACGGAACTCCTGCTTGGATACATGTTAGCCCTTACAAGTTCATCTAACCCTTCAAGATAAGCTTCTGGTAACAGAACAGTTACAAGTTTCACTTGTTTTTCCTCCCCAAATACATTAGGAATATAACATGTGGCAAATATAAAATTTAATCCCAAAAAGAAAACACCTCGACCGCCCCCCCGCAGAAGCACTATACACACCATCATATTTGGCGCCTAATAGGAGCCTAATAGAAAATGCATGCAGAAAACAAGTAGGGAATCTATTTCAGAGCTGAACCTCTTAACTAGGTTTTAGGGATACGAAATCGTTTGCAGTGTTGCGGTGTGCGATTAGTACATTTGTTTACGAATATTGTTAAAAACTAGAAGTGTCAAAAGGCTGTTTACAGGCAGATAAAGATGCAGCCAGCGTTGAAAAGAGCAATAATCGCGTTCGCTTTAGCCTCAATAATCATAGTTTCTTTCGCGGCTGTGTTGCAGCAGCAGAGGAACTTTCAGGAAGTGACACCCAACCCATATTACTTGCTGGTTTTGCCCACCTCCTTCGTTAACTTCGGCGCCAACGACCAAACGACGTTTAACAACGGCACACGCACGCAAATCTACAATTATATTGATAACAACCCTGGCATCCAGTTCAGAGGGGTCTGCGCGGGCCTAAGCATTCAAGTTGGTTTGGCGCAGTATCACCTGGGAGTTCTCATTAAAGCAGATCTTGTGTCGTTTATTCGCGACGGCAGATACAAACGGTTCTTCCCAGCGAAAAAGTTCTCTAGAAAAGAAATGCTAACCATTTCACTGCTACGGCATAAAACAGCTAGAAAAATTCTGGAAGCACTACTGGACAAGAAGCAGTTGTCACACGGCGAATTAGCAGGCAGGGTTTCGATAACGTCTCAGGCTTTGACTTGGCAGATGAAACGCATAGGAAAAACGCAGTTTATCCTGCAAACAAACGAAGGCTTAAAGACCATTTACTCGCTGGACGAAAACTCAACGCCAACACTTACAAAATATTTGGCGCTTGCAGAAGAAAAACAGTGAATAGCTATAACTTGGCACAGTGCCTTAAAGTAATTGGACAACGTTATTAATTCTATGGCAAAACTGTACTTTTTAGGCGGAGAACGCGTAGTGAAACAGGATTCAAGAGAAATCAACGAGGTCGCCTTCCGCGAAGCAGCTGAATCGCCTCGGGTCTTGGTTTTTCCGTGGGCGCGAGCGTCATTTGACAAAACGTATAAACGCAGAAATAGACTGGTCAACTACTTCGTTAGTCTCGGCGCAGACAGTGTTGACTTCGCAGATTACGGCGCTACTTTCGAAGAGATTTGCAGGAAAGTTGGGTGCTCCGATTTGATTTACTTGACAGGTGGCCTCACGACTGTTTTGCTTGAGCGCTTGAAGAGCAAGAGCGTTGACTCTTTGCTGCGTAAGTATGATAAGGTTATTGTTGGAAGAAGCGCAGGTGCCTTGGCGCTGTGTAAAAAATGTGTAGTCACTTATAGGCGTAAGCCTTTGGTTAAGATGGTTACGGGTTTGGGGCTTGTGGACTTCGGCGTTAAAGTTCACTATAAAAATTCAAAAGACGTTGAACTGAAACGGCTTTCAAAAGAAGAGAAGATTTACGCGATACCTGAACGTTCAGCGCTTGTTTACGACCATGGGTGTCTTTCGGTCATTGGCGATGTATACGTGTTTCAAAACGGTGAAAAAACACGCGTTGACTAAGGATTAAACGGTGGGGCTTCAGATAGGCTCTTGTAGACGTCGTAGTTGATAGAGCACTCCTCGAGCTTGTAGCGCTCGCACTACAACCAATTAAAAGAAATATATAGACTAAATGATATCTCACTGCTCTAAATATGACAAAGCTAATATTAGTAGTGTCTTTTTAGGAAGTGTTATGGGTTTCAAAGAATGGATTATTCCGCAGGACAAGGTCTTCTTCAATCTGCTGGAAGAACAAGCCGACTTAGCGGTGAAAGTAGCCGAGCTATTCCAAACCATGATAAGGGAATACGAAAGCTTCGAAGTGTTAATCAAGAGAATGCGAATCATGGAGCATGAAGGAGACGAAATTGTCCATAAGATTTTCAGAAAACTGAACAAGTCTTTCATCACGCCGATAGATCAACAGGACATCTCCAAGCTTGCCTCTTTGTATGATGATGTCATTGACTTAATTGATGCTACAGCAAACAAGATTTACCTTTTCAAACTGGAAAAACCAGATGAAATACTGAAAGAGTTCGCAGACGTCATAGTCCGACAGGTTACGGAAGTGAACGCCGCTACAAAGCACATAAGAAAAATTAACCAAGCGGAAATAGAAAAAAGCGTCAAAGACGTCAACAGTTTAGAGAACGAAGCAGACGACTTATACGATTTCGCAATTGTAGAGCTTTTCAAGGAAAAGGACCCTATCAAAATCATGATAATGAAAGACATATACGAACTCTTAGAGCAGATAACAGACAAATGCGAAGACGTCTGCCTAGTTCTTCAAGATATAGTCATAAAGAACGCTTGATTCCATGATTGGCCTAGTTTTACCTTTTGCTTTGATACTGGCGCTTATATTCGGGTTTTGGACAGGGTTCACAGACGCAGCCTACGCCACAGCAGGTATCATAGCAACAAGAGCTGTGAAAACCAACCAAGCCATAGCATTATCTGCGCTTGGCTCTTTCATAGGTATGGTGTTTTTCGGCTCTGCAGTAGCAGTAACCATAGGAACGGGAATAATTACAGAAGGTTTCGCTTCAGGAGAGGTAATCATAGCAGCATTGCTGGGGTCTTTAATTTTTGATTTTGTGTTCTCATGGGTCTGGGCGTTGCCGATATCAGAGACGCATGTTCTGGTTGGCGGCTTAATAGGTGCAGGAGTGGCAGCGGGA
>JAFGLT010000005.1 GCA_016927895.1 Candidatus Bathyarchaeota archaeon
ATGAGGAAATCGAGGTACGCCGAAGCTGAAGGCGGGGAATTTAAGCTGGAGGCTAGTGAGTGCTTTTTCCGCTTCTGAGTCTGCCAATAAACCGGGAGTCAGCCCTGTTATAGTATTCCTTATGTCGAATCATTTAATGCTGAAAAATTAGAAACCAGTGGTATCGTAGAGTAGGATTTTATTGGCGAAATAAAGAAAGTGGAGGTTTTGTTGTACTTATCGGTTTTTGTTGCCTGTCAAGTATGCCCATGCGCTTACGAGTCCGACAGTTAGCACGGCACCCGCGCATCCTGCGACCATGTAGCTTGTGAGGCCGCCAAGTGCTGGTAGGATTGAGATTATCCACGGAATGACGAACACTGCTGTCAGTTGCGCTATTACTCCTGCCATGAAACCCAAAAGTGCAACAATTGCGAAGATTTTTACTCTTTCACCCATTCAGTTCACCTTTTTGTTTTAGGATTGGATTACGCCTCTTTTTAGTCTAACTTACATTTTTTTGTCTAATATCCGAATAGTGACTACCCTGTCTTTTAATTTTCTAATTAAAGCCAAATTCAAGTTTTTCCACCCCGTATATCTCTACATATATACGTGCATATTTTCAACATGTTAACAATGTATAAGATATTTCAAATGCATCTTTTGTGCTGGAGGTATTAATTTGTCAGAAAGATTTGCAAAAAAATGGGAAACTAAACGGGGTGAAGCACCTTTCACAGAAAAAATCAAGGATGTCGTAAATCCGCCAGGACCACTGAAGCCGAGACTTGATTTCGCTGTTAGACGAATAGAGCTTCAAGTGCAGAAACTTGACCAAGCTACAGACAGGTTCAGCCAAAGAGACAAAGCAATCTTCGCGAGAATAGTTGACGCTTACACTAAACACGACACTGCACGCGCAAACGTCTTCGCTAACGAGCTCGCAGAAGTTCGAAAGATGGAAAAACTAATCATCAATGCTAGACTCGCCCTTGAACAGATAGTGTTAAGGTTACGAACCGTATCCGAACTTGGAGATGTAGTGTCCACATTAGGACCAGCCGTTGGAGTTCTGCGAAACGTCAGAACAGGACTAGTGAGCGTATTCCCTGAAGCAGAAACTGAACTAGGCGAAATCGGAAACATGCTGAGCGGAATAATGATCGAAGCAGGCCAGGGATCAGGAATGACGCTGAACTTTGACACTGTAAACGAGGATGCCTCAAAAATCCTTTCAGAAGCAGCAACAGTTGCCGAACAGAAAGTCAAAGACAAGTTCCCAGACCTACCAGCAGGTATGCCATCTGCCGCAGCTGCGCAAACAGAGAAAACAACAGAGAGCTACTAAACTAAGGAGAAAAAAATATGACCAACAACTCCAATCTTTTTCTTTCTATCGGGAAACCAATCAAAGATGAATACGGCCGCACAGTCGGAAAAGTTGCCTCTTTCGCATTGACCCCAAACGGGAAATTTGATGGTGTATACGTCGAGTCTAATGATGGAAAATTCGTGAAACAGTCTATGGAACACCTAACATTCAATGGTGCCGAAGTAACATTCACATCTAACCTTAAGTCAAGGGCAAGCATCCTCTGTGATCAGATACCACTCATCTGGCGTAAGAACCAAGCTCTTAAAGACTTGGCTGAAAAACGAAAGATTTCTCCAGACCTTTACCAAGAGCTACGCAGCAATTTTGAAGCAGTCCTAAACCAGTTGAAGAAAGACGCACAGGATCTCTCAGAAGAAGCAAACAAGGAAGTCGTACGTTGCAACCAAGAGATAAAAACATTGGGCTACGCAGTTGTCAATCTTGAGCTGGAGCATGAAATTGGACAAGTTGACGAAGAAGCATACCAGTCTGCTTTCACGCTGCTCCAAGAAAACCTCAAACGCGCCAACATAGAGAAAAGCGACATTGAACTCACTAAAAGCAAACTATCAAACATAATGCTAGGCGATTCTAATAAACAACTTGAGCAAAAAATCAGCCCAATCCTTGAGTCGACTAAAGAAGAAGCTCCCACAGAAATAACAGAAGAAATGGCTAACGAGGTCCCAACCGAAACGCCTGCGGAAGTTGCGGAAGACACAATAACCGAGACCCCTGACGAAATCCCTGATGAGACCTCTGAAGAGGCGCCTGAACTTCCAGAGCCTCCAGTGGTCGTCTACGTGAAAGAAGTCGGAAAGGCTGGTATATAGCCTAACAAGTAAGGTAGCGGGCGGAGGGAAAAAGGCATACGCGGTTTAACACGGTCACCCCCTCCACCGGTACGTGAAATTGCTTCTAAGTCTATATACACGCTTAGAATTCAGCAGAACAAGCTAGAACAGGCAAGCTATAGATTAAAAGAGCGAGATCGAATACTTTTTGAATCTTGCACGGGTGCATTGAAGAGGAACAACAAAGAAAGAGCTTCGATGTGCGCTAATGAACTCGCTGAAGTTCGGAAATTGTTAAAGTTTCTTTATAGCGTGCAGTTAGCCATCGAGCGTGTGGTTCTTCGGCTGGAGACGTTGAAGGAACTCAGTGACATTGTTATTGACTTGAAGCCTGCTCTTAAGCTTCTGCAAAACGTTTCGTCAGATCTATTCCAGGTTTTGCCTGATGTTTCCAGCGAATTGAACCATGTTAACGAGACGATACGTGACACTCTTTGCGCGACTAAAATTTCAGCTGATGAGTCTTTGATTCCTGTTGGCAAAAAGACCGCTGCCGGCGAAGAAGTCCTTGACGAAGTTTCAAGTTTTCTTGAGCGGAAACTGTCTGAGAGTCTTCCTGAGCCACCTGAAGCTATTGCAGCCGAAGAAAAAGCAGCGCCGATACGTGAACTTGTTGCATTGTCAGCTACCTCCTCGCAAGTGATCGGACGCAAAACTACCGAAGCAACTGGACTGGATTTCAATACGGAAGCGTCAAAAACCATGTTTTCTTATAAAAAATCTGAAATTAAAGAAATTTCGTTGACGGTTGAGAAGCCCTCTATTGAGGATATGCTTCTCGAATACGTACGTAAAAGTAACGGTGAAATAGATTTAACCCGTTGTTCGAGTGCTTTGAACACTTCGAATGAAGAAATTGAGAAAGCCCTTGAAAGTTTAGGAACTCAAGGGAAAATAAAAATCGAGTTGAGATCTCCTGAATAAAATGGTGTAACTGGCCATGAGTGCTTCACATGAACTTGAAAAAGCCGCGACGGCTTACGCTTTAGATGCTGTACGTTTGGACAAGCAAGGTGCAAAAGGTAGAGCTATAACTCTGTATCAGAAGGCAATCGAAAGCCTATTGCAGCTTGTACAGCTTTATCCTGAGTATGGTTTGAACAAGGTTTATGTTCAAAGAGCAATTGCTTACCAGGAGCGCATTAAAGCCTTGCAGGGAGCGGTTGCGCCTGTTGGAGTGCAGCCTGAGTCTAATAATGGTGGGGATGGTGGTGAAGCTGCAACTGGCGGTGATGGAAAGCCTGCTGCGGAGCTTGTGGTTACTGAGAAGCCTGCAGTTAATTGGGAAGAGGTTGTGGGTTTGGATACGGCTAAGAAGGCTGTTAAGGAGGCTATTGTTTATCCTGTGCAGCGTCCTGATTTGTTTCCGTTGGGTTGGCCTCGGGGGATTTTGTTGTTTGGCCCGCCTGGGTGTGGGAAGACTTTGTTGGCGGCTGCGGTTGCTACGGAGATTGATGCAAATTTTTATTCGATTGATGCGGCTTCGATTATGTCTAAATGGTTGGGTGAGGCTGAGCAGAATGTTTCCAAGTTGTTTGGTTCTGCTCGGAAGTCTTCGAGTGATGGTAGGGCGGCGATTGTTTTTGTTGATGAGTTGGATTCGTTGATGGGTGCGCATTCGAATGAGGTTGGTGGTGAGATTCGTGTGCGTAATCAGTTTTTGAAGGAGATGGATGGTATTGTTGATAAGGGGAAGAAGCTTCATGTTTATGTTATTGGGGCGACGAATAAGCCGTGGGATTTGGATTGGGCGTTTATTCGGCGCTTCCAGAAGAGGATTTTGGTTCCGTTGCCTGATCATCATACGCGTTTGATGATGCTTAAGCTTTACACGTCGAATCTTGGGATTGATGCTGATGTGGATTTGCATGAGTTGGCGCGGCTTTCTGAAGGTTTCTCGGGAAGTGACATACGGGATGTGTGCCAGTCAGCGCAGTTGAATCTCATTGGTGAGTTCTTTGAGTCTGGTAAAGCCATGGACAAGACTGCGCAGCCTAGAGCTATAACGATGGATGATTTCAGGAAGATATTTGAAGCGCGTAAACCAAGCGTTTCGCTGGACATGCTGTCGCTATACAATAGGTGGTTTGAGGCTTTCAAAGCCCTATAGAACATGGGAGGGAAAAAAGAAAAACTGGAAAATCGGGTTGGGTGGAAAGGTTTGGAGAAAACACTTTTTAGCACGCTCTCCCTTCTCCCCCCTCAAATTATCTCCAAGCCCCACAACCCAACAACCCGTGTTTTCCTGTTTTTTTGTTTCTGTGTTTGGTTTCTGTAGTTTTTGTTTGTTTTGTCTTTCCGGGGTTTGTTGCGCTTTCAGTGTTGTTTTTTTGGATTTTGTTTGTTTGGGCGTTTATGGGTTGTTTTTCATTTCTTGTTTGAAGATTTCTTCAAGGGTTTTTCTGTTTATTTTAAGTTCTTCTGCTAGATCTTTGACTTGTTTGACGTAGGTGCGGAAGAGGCTTTCTAGGATTTCGGCTTGCTCATGTTCGGTGAGTTCGCTTTCTTCGGCGAGTAGCAGTGCGAACCATTTGCCTAGGTCTGTGAGTTGGTAGGCTTTAACCCAGATTATGCGTCCTTCTTTTTCGTTTTTTTCCATGAGTTCGGTAAGGACGCCGAGTTTTGTGAGGGTTTTCAAGTTTTCGATGATGGTTTTGTTTGAGTAGTTGAGGCTTTTAACGAGGTCTTTTTGGTAGATGTTTTTGGCGATTCCCTGCTTAAGCGAGAACCTTAGGACGTCAACGCCTGCTTTGGAGCCGAATATGGCGCTTAAAATTTTGTCTTTCTGCTCCACTGGAAGAAAAACTACATAAGGATGTAACTTTACACTCAACAGTAACCCTTCTATACCCTGTTGTAACTTCAACATTTAAAAATTATGGCTATAGCCTACCGTCCCCTATTTTCAACTAAGATTTTTGTCAAGGCAAAACTTGGTTTCCGAACGCATAGCTTTTTTAATCTTCAGTTTCATTCTTTTCCGCGGTGTGTTAAAACGGCTGAAGTTGAATGGGTTCCAATGGACGGAGACACGTTCGTAACTAAAGATGGCTTCATTTTCAACACTTTCGGGTACGAGCACCCCGACGACAGGGTTTTCGCGTTCCTCAAATACATACCCGCAGAGTTCCAAGCTCTCTTTAACGTTCAAATGCTGAAACGAACTTGGAAGTATGGCGACACCAAACTTTTCCGCGCAGAAAAACTCTACACCGCTGGGAACTACAATACGTTCATCGAAACTTTCCGAAAGAACTTCCCCGACTACCTGTACCACTGTTACCTCCGCAACAAGGAGTTAATCACCGCTCCGCTGAACCGGATTGAACGCGTATTTGTTCCCCGAGACCGCTTAGCTGCTTTAAGCGAAGTGGAGAAGCCCGACAGCCTGCAAAAACTGGCGCTGGAACTCTTAGACATGCTTTCGGAGGAGTCAGGCGTCGGCTTAGACGACTTCGGAATTCACGGTTCCATAGCCTTGGACATGCACGCGCCCGAGTCAGACATAGATTTCGTGGTGTATGGTTCAGAAAACTTCCGCATCGTAGAAGCAACCATAGCCAGGCTCGTTAACGCTGGCAAGCTAACCTACATAATAAGCAACCGGTTAGACGCCGCAAGGAAATTCCAAGGCCGGTACAAAGGCAAAATAATCATGTACAACGCCACCCGCCAGCCCGAAGAAGTCAAAACTTGGTACGGCAAGGCCAAATTCTCATCCATCGACCCCGTACGGTTTCAGTGCACCGTCAGCGACGACACCGAAGCCCTATTCCGACCCGCCACCTACAAAATCACAGACTACAAACCCTTAGACGCCCCGTCGGAGCTGCCGCTTGACAAGATTCCCGACCGCGTCGTCTCAAACATAGGCTGCTACCGAAACGTCGCCCGCAAAGGCAGCGAAATTAAAGTCGCAGGACAACTGGAACGCGTTGAACAAATCAAAACCGGCGCAGTCCATTACCAAGTCGTAGTTGGAACCGCAACCTCCGAGGAAGAATACATTTGGCCACTCTAAACCTCAGAGACCGCGACAGCATACTCACACAGGAAGGCTTACTGTTCCGAGTCTTCGGTTACTCTCACCCGCCAAACGCTTACATATGCGACGCCGAATACGCCTCCGCCGACGTGTTCACGTCGAAAGACCCGCGAGCCCCCAGAACAGGCGGCAACCAAAACTTCTACAAGTTCTACAACGACGAAGGCATGAAACTCGTCCTCAAA
>JAFGLT010000006.1 GCA_016927895.1 Candidatus Bathyarchaeota archaeon
CTTACTTCGCGTTCGGCGGATACATAAGCGTAACCGAAAACGGCGACTTGATACCATGCTTCTACACGGACCTTACACCTTCCGAGCCCATGATGCTTGGAAACATAAGAGAAAAAGGCCTGACGAAAGCATGGGAGGAAATACGCAATTCAGAGTACTACAACAGCTTCCAAGACCGAAGCCGCCTGAAAGGCAAATGTGGCGTCTGCGAATATCGAGAAATCTGCGGAGGATGCAGAAATAGAGCCTACGCGTACACAGGCGACATATACGAGTCTGACCCCGCGTGCCCCTACATACCAAAGAGTTTAAGGAAGCAAGAAACAGAACAGGAATAAAAAATGAAAAAAGCAAGCACAGCCACGAAAATTGCCTTGGTGAATTCTCCGCTTATAGAAGCAGACTATAATCACCCGCTTTTTCCACCGTTAGGCTTGGCGTACTTGGCTGCTGTGCTTGAACAGAACAATTTTGAAGTAAAGATAATTGACTGCCCAGTATGCAGAATGGATCACAAGAAGCTGGCTGCAGAGTTAGCCGCTTTCAAGCCTGATTTAGTCGGCATTGCCTCCATGACGCCCACAATACCGTCAGCCGTAAAATCCGCGCAGGTAGCAAAAGAAGTGTGCCCTGACGCGAAAGTCATTATGGGTGGGCCTCATGCCACTTTTGCAGACAAACAAATTCTCTCTGACGAGCAAGCAGTCGATATAGTTGTGCGGGGTGAAGGCGAAGAAACTCTTTTGGAGCTTGCTCAGCGCTCGCCAAAACTGGATAAGCTTCAAGAGGTAAAAGGCGTAACTTTCAGGAGCAAAGACCAGATTGTTCAAACGCCCAACAGACCGTTCATACAAAACCTTGACGCGCTGCCACGCCCAGCATACAAAAAGCTGCCTATAGACATGTACAGGATTCACGGGAAAAAGTTTCTTCCAATCATGACCAGCAGAGGATGCCCCTTTCAATGCGCTTTTTGTTCCGCATCCCGAATATTCGGAGCGGGATATAGGTCAAGAAGCCCAGAAAACGTACTTGCCGAGCTTGAGTGGCTGAGAGATGAACATGGCGCCGAAGGCGTATCTTTCCATGATGACACGTTAACATTTGACAAGAAACGGATAATGGATATCTGCAACGGAATCATAAAACGAAAAATTGACCTCCCTTGGGGCTGCTCAACCAGAGTAGACTTGGTTACCAAGGAAATTTTGAGTAAGATGGCACAAGCAAACTGCAACGAAGTGTGCTTCGGCGTTGAATCTGGAAGCCAAAAAATTCTGAATGCTGTCCATAAACGGGTTTCGCCTGAACAGAATGAAAACGCAATTAAATGGGCGAAAGATGCGGGCATGTTCGTCAGCGTATCAGTGATTATAGGTTACCCTGGCGAAACAAAAGAAACAGTGAAAGAAACTCTAGACCTCATCCACAGGGTTGAACCTGACGATGTATGGTTGTGCCTGCCTACGCCTTATCCTGGGACAGAACTTCGGGCGTTAGTAGAGAATCTGGGCTGGAAGATGTCTGATGACTGGACCCAGTACAACACAATGAACGCGGTCTTTGAGAACCCTGATTTACCTGCTGAAGAACTCATTAAAATGAGACAAGCGTTTTACAACAAGTTTTACTCTCCAAAATATGTTATCCGCCAGTTCGTAAAGGGCAACTTGAAAGGGAACTTGTACAGCAAAATAATGGCGCGAACCGCGGTTAATTACTTACTCTGGAGAGCCCGAGCCAGTTTATAGCCTCAAGTAGATAATACACGGAAAAAAGCGCAACTAACGGAAACTTTATTATGCAATCAACGGTTTTAAAACTTGAATGTGAGGGGAACAGCGATGAAAAGTTCGGTTATTGACCAGAACAAATCTGACGTTTATAATTCAAGAGAAAACTGGCCGCCCTACACTTACAGGGATTATCCAGACATAGAGCCTGAAATGTACAAGTCGTTCATGGAGTTTTTGTCAACTGAGAATACTTCAGGCAGGCTGATGGAATTGCAGCCGTGGATATCCATGTGTGACTCTAAATGCGCGTTCTGTTATTTTCCAACTACACCAACCGCTAAGGTGCCTGTAGAACGATACATGGACATGTTGAAAAAAGAGTTAGACATTTACGCTAAGACCAAGTATGTGAAAACAAGCGTTTTTGATGAAATAGTTCTAGGCGGTGGAACACCAAGCGTGCTTTCCGCCGAGCAGATGATTGACCTCATCGACTTCTGCAAAGAACGGTTCACTACAAACGACGAATACTTCATCAAAGTTTCGGGTTCCTCAAAGACTCTTGCTCTAAACAAAATCGACAAGCTTGCAGCTTACGGCGTCTACCAACTGGACATGGGCGCTCAAACCTTCGATGACAAACTCAGAAAAAATCTGTGCTTGCCAGACACAGCGGAAAGCGTGGAAAAAGCCATCAAACACGCCAAGAAACTGGGCATGTGCGTATGCGTAGACCTCATGTACAACCTCCCAGGTCAGACAATGGAAAGCTGGATAAACACGCTGAAAAAAGCTATAGAACTGGACGTTGAAATTGACGCTTACTCATTACATGTTGACCCAGGCACGCTACTTGAAAAAATGATTGAAAATGGACGGTCTCCACCGCAAGGAGACGCGGAACACGAGAAACAACAGTACTTAATCTCCTACAAGATGCTTACTGAGGCAGGCTACAAGGCTGTTGGTCACGACCGCTTCAGCAGAGTCGAATGGCACTTCCGAGAAAACTGTCTGAACGGCTGGCCATGGGGCGGCATACTAACCACAGGTGCAGGATGCTTCATGGGATATCTGCAAAGATTCTCGTACGCCAATATTGAAGACATAAAAACTTACATAGCAACCGTAGACGCTGGGAAACTGCCCATAAGGAGCCTTTCAAAATCATCAGATGAAGACATGATGAGAAGGACAATGACCAGGCTTTACCTGCGACTTCCAGTTGACAAGACAGAATTCAAACAGAAATTCGGGAAAATACCTGAAGACGTTTTCCCACAGCAGCTTCAGAGATTGAAGGACAAAGGTCTTATTGAAATTGACGACAAAGAGATCCGAATAACGAAACACGGCGACCTATGGAAAGGAAACATCGCGTGGGAATTCGCGCCAGAAAACCTCGCTAAGAATAAATAAACAGAAAATTCATTTACTTTCTATTGGTTTGATGGCCTAAGAAGTAATTATTGACAAACAATAATAGATTTTTCAGTGTCAACAATAACTTAGCACGCCTTCTTGTTAGTTCTGAACATAGTTTGCACTACTTGAAAGATTAAAAATAAAAAATAGGGTGTTTTAGTAGCGAGTACCAGGTATAATTCCGTACCAGGTCATCACTTTGGCAATTATTGGTGCGAATACTCCGAGAAGTATTGCAGGCAACATAACTGTGAAGAGAGTGAACCCGGGGTCGGCTTGTGCCATCCATGCTCCTGCCGCAATAGTCATGTTGAGTGCGTATTGGATTAGTCCTACGGCTATTGAAGCTGTTAGTGCTGAACCTAGCATTCGTTTGAAACTGAAAGATTTGTTGTTCAAAGCGCCTGTGATGTAGCCAATAAGAATTCCACCGACTATCCAGTTTCCAATGAAACTTGGGTCTGCCCATAAGTTTGGTGGCAATGACTGTATGTACATGTTTGGATCATTGCCCATTGCATAATAAGCATCTAATGCAAGTTGGATAGAGTATTGGGTGTTCCATCCTGCCCACGCAACGTAGTATAATGTGCCTGTTAGGAAGCCTACTGCGCCGCCAGCCCATTTATTCCAAAGTAAGCCCATAATCACTGGAATCCCAAGTATGACCATTTGTGAAAAGCCATGCGTGAATATGACTGTCAGGAAAGCCCAATCTGAACCTGCTTCGCCTGTCATCATATTTGGATCCGGAAACCAAGCATTCAACGTAGGTCGAATTACCGCTGGAAAAGCTATTATCAGTATGCCTATGAGTAGTGGTATGACTAAGCCATAGAGGATATCAGTGCGTTTGAATTTTTCTGGTTCTGCCATTTTTTCATCCCTTTTCCCTATTACGGTTGGGCATGTTAATAAATTTAATCCTTAAAAGCTTATTTGAATGCCTCGCATAACATCATTGAAACAACAATAACAGCGCCTCCCTAAAAAACAATTAAACAGAAACATGGGTTTTCTGGCCTCGTTTTTCACTCTTCAGAAATAAAATAAGAAACAGCGTGAGATCATTCGTTTCGAGAACATCTTTGACATATATAGAAAACAAAAAAAGGAAATTAAGGGAATTAAGTTGAAGCACTTATTCTTGACGCAATAGTGCTTTTGCTCTGAGTACGCTCCCTCTAACGTCAATTCTCGCTGGGCAAACGAAATTGCAGTGTCCACAGCCATCACATAAGTCTGCTTGAAGCTTAGATAATGTCTCTATGTCGGTTTTGTCAAATGCTTCTTTTATCAATATTGGGCTCAGTTTGTGGCAACAAGCTCGCATGCATGCACCGCATCTGATGCATTGGGTGACTTTGACTTTCTCGAATTGCTTGGCTTTAGGAAGCTTCGGCTCTTTCTTCTCTGCAGTCGGACTCATCTTTCCGACTTTGTCCAGAAACGGTGAAGTCAAGTTCATTAAGACCAAAGCTAGTATCGAACCGCCGAAGAAACCCATGTAGGTTTGAATCAGCAATGTCAGTGCGCCTAAGCCGAAACCGAAAATCAATTGACCAATATGTGTTAGCGGAGTACTTGCTGGATCCGTAGCCATGAAGAACGCTAGGAAAATTGAACTGCCGATGAACAGGTGAAAGACTACCCTTAAGATAGGATCAGGATCTGCATACATAAAAGCGAAAGCAAATGCGAGCAAAGTAACAGTACCAAGGTAAGCCGCTGTAATTCTCCATTTGATATATCTGCGGCAAATAACGAATAGTGCGATTCCAACGATTATAACTGCAACGCTTGAAGCTCCGCCAATCCACCCGTGAAATTTCTGCAATAGCATCATATTGTATACATTAGTGTCCGTTACTAACGGCGTAGCAACGGCAGGATTTCCAAAGGATGTTAGAAGATAGCCGGCAAAGGAAGACAGACCGTTATTACCATATACTGCATAGCCTATTGGACCTGCCAATGAAGGCACACCCAGCATACCGGTTATAAGGTGATCTTTAGGCAACAGTATCGTATTTATAAGGGGCAGGAAAACCAAAAGTTTCGCTGCTGCAGCGGGATTAACGTATTTTCTGTTTGGTATCTTCTTGAAAAGACCCATGCCAATCGCAGTGATGAATATAACGAAGAAATATGCATCAGTAGCCGACAACGCTGAAACTTCCTCTGCATACATCGAAGGAAGACCCAAGGAATAGGATAAGGCAACAATCAAACCGAATACAGCTGCAGACATTGTGTTCACTTCACTGTCTGATGTGACTTTTGCAATCAGAAAGTCGATACCTATAGCAACTAGAACAGCAATTGCAGATATGATGATTGGAGTTATACCCCATGAGAGGTATGAAACGCCTACGAGTACTAAAAGTGCAATAAATGTGTAGAGCATTAGTTTATCTTTTGTCATCGCTGAGTATTCTTTTACTTTTGACATTCTTACGCACACTCTCCTCGATTAAATATGTCTTCACTCTATATCGAAGGGTTTATAAGATTTTCTGAAAGCAAACTTGAAAGCTCCAACAACAAAAAAGGAGCCACGTGCGGACCATTTTTCGCGGTGATCGCCCAAAAAAAGGACAAAGGCGACATCCTATTTTGTGTTCTCTCGGTTTAGGGTAAGGAAACGGGGGTTTTAATCGTAACTCTTATATCGCAAAGGTATTATCTAACATTGCTGTGAGTTTGATGGCCTCAAAAAAAGCGCCATTATACATGGTGACTTGGCGGTGTACCAGAAGATGCGTAGGCAACTGCTTGTACTGCAGTTTCACACCTGAGTACGCTAAGGATTATGAGATAGATACAAAAACCGCTTACAAAATGGTTGACGAAATTCACAAGTTTGGCGCTCCGTGGTTCGGAATAAGCGGCGGAGAACCCCTTGTGAGAAAAGACATTTTTGACGTGATAGCTTACGCCAAAAAAGAGTACGGAATGGAAGTCAGCCTAATCACAAGCGGCTTCGTTTTCGATGAGGAGAGACTTGACAAACTCGCCAAATACGAGGTGCACACCGCAGTCAGCGTAGACGGCACCAGAGAGTCAAACGACATTATCCGAAGGCAAGGAAGCTATGACAAAGCCATTCACGCCATGGAAAAACTGTCGGAAAACGGAATCTTGGACTGCATAGTAACAACCATGACCAAATACAACATAAACGACATGGCTCACCCAGCAGCGTTAGGAGAACAATACAAAGCAAGAATGGTGGTCTACCACAATCTGGTCCCCGTTGGCAGAGCAGGCTCTAACATGCCTGATTTAGCACCCTCTCCGGATCAATATGAAAAAGCGTTCAACGAAATTTACGACCTGCAGGTAAAGCTGGCGAACAAAGTTAAGATTAATGTTTACTCTCCGTTCTACGCTAGAATCGTGCGGCAGAGAAACCCAGTGGACTTCTGGGACTGGTTCCAAAACGGCTTCCTAGGAAAATGCACAATCGGCGGAAACTACATCAGCGTAACCGAAAACGGAGACTAC
>JAFGLT010000041.1 GCA_016927895.1 Candidatus Bathyarchaeota archaeon
ATAGTGAAAAACTCGTTAGCGTAAGTTTTGCTGATTCATTCTAGTAGATTTGTGCTTTTTGAAGTAGACAAGCAAACTTATGCCAGCAAACAACATTTCAGAATAACATAGTTAACTTAAATGTCGGTCATGACCCGCTCTGAGATTCAATAATAACGTATGCTATGATAACGATCCCGATTACTGTGAAAATAGCCGGCACTATCTGTGCCCAAATATGGGGCACTTGCGCCCCCAACCCAAAATCAACGAATATAAGTGAGAGCGCTATAACTCCAACAACGACGGCAACCAGACAGATAACAATTGATTTGATCTTTTTGGAGTTCGCCATTTCGTTTTCACTATTAAAGAGTTTTGCTTTTTAAATTCGACTAAATCCTTCAAGAAACAACATGAGAAGCGGGACACGCTTCCAGAGAAAATGAAACATTTTCCTCTAGTTTTTGCGTTTCTTTAAGTAAACTAGCAGACCTCTATTTTCTATGTTAGTAGGTGTTCGAGTAGAATTTTGATGCCTATGGCTATTAGGACTATGCCGCCTACGACTTGGACTTTGCGTTCGAAGAATTTTCCTAGTTTGTTGCCGAAGTTGAAGCCTGCCAAGGATAAGAGGAACGCGACTACGCCGATGGCGATTACAGGCGTTGTTATAGATACTTGAAGCAGGGAAAAGCTTAGTCCGACGGCTAACGCGTCGATGCTGGTCGCGACTGAAAGCATCAGCAGTACAGGAGCAGTTAGTTTAGCGTCTTTCTCTGGTTCAGGCTCGGTTCTTGCCGAGTAAATCATTTTTCCACCGATGAACACCAAAAGCCCGAATGCCACCCAATGGTCGAAACTGGAGATTAAATCTATGAAGGTTAACCCTGCCAACCACCCTAAAACAGGCATTAAAGCCTGAAAAAACCCGAAAGAAAAAGCCATTATCAGTCCAGTGGCGACTCTGCGGTTTTTAATCGTCATGCCGTGCGCAATTGAAACTGCAAAAGAATCCATCGCGAGGCTTACCGCAATCAAGAGAACCGTAGCCATGTCCACTGCGCATCGAACTCTTGCGTCTTATCGGCATTAGACCCGCAAACCTTAAAGTTTTTCGGTCACCAGCAACAAAAAACACATAACAAACGCCTGAAAAATTATAACACGTAAAAGTCATTTTATCAAGCAACGAGGCTGGAGGAACCAGTTTGAAGCTAAGCCTGTCCAACGGCATCTTTTCGGAATACTCTTTAGCTGATAACATAGCTGCTGTTAGAAGGCTGGGCTTCGAGAATTTGGAGTTTAACATGAAGTGCGTGGAGGAAGAAGACGAAGAAGCCGTGTATCCCGCCAAGAAACACATCGAATCGCACGGGCTGAACTGTTTGACTCTTCACTCTGCTACACTGCCTGTAAAAAACGAAAATGAAATCGCCAAGGCACTGTATTACGTTAAAGTGTCTGCGGATTTCGCGCACAAGCTTTTAGCGCCCGTCATGGTTGTCCATTCTAATGTTTCACGTGAACTACCGGAGAACCTGCGCAGAAAATTTTTGGGGCAAATTTTCGATGAACTAACTCCCTACGCCAAGCGGTTAGGGCTTAAGCTGGCGTTGGAGAACCTTTCTCACCCGGCAAGGAGCTTCGGCAAAAGCACCGCAGAAATAGACGAAATACTCAGCATAATAGGCGGCGACATGGGCGTAACCCTAGATTTCTGTCACGCCGAAACCACAGGACAAACGCTTAGACTGCTCGAAAAATACCGCGACAGATTATTGAATGTACACGTGAGCAATCGAGCCCACGGAGCTTTTGTCTCTGAAACGCCGCAGCTGAAAGTGTTTCTGAACAAACTTGACGAGTATGGATACCACGGACCTTTGACTCTCGAGTTAAGCTCAAAATGCACTAACAAGGAAATATTGAAAACAAAGGCAACCATCGAAAAAATCCTGTCGTCTAAAAATTAATAGCTCCAGCCTAGTCTGGCGGTTAGCGTTTTTTGCTTGTGTAAACCCTGACGAAGTAGATTAACCTGCTTAGAAGCGATGCTGCAGTTGCAATCAAGACGCCGACGGAAACTATCGTGTAGATGGGGTCTCCTGAGAAAAGCAAGGTCAACCCGACAGCCCCGTACAGCAAGCTTCCATAATACTTTCCGATGGGATCGTAAACTACTTGTGAGAAATGGCTCGTCAGCAGAAACTGGGCAAACTCGAACGCTACCAAAACCAGAATCCACACAGAGTAAAATCCCGAGGCGACAAAATACGCGAAAACGCCAAAAATGAAAAGAAAATCGGCGATGGCATCAAAATATGCTCCAAACTTGCTGGCCAAGTGCAGCTTCTTGGCTACGTAACCGTCTGCAAAGTCTGTGGCAACCGCAAAAAGGAACAAGGCGTCCGCCACGAAAACAAGCCCATACCAAAGCGCAAGAACCAGAAAAGGCAGCGTAACAAGCCGCGCGATGCTAATGATTAATGGCAGATACCTGAACCGTTTAACTTCCATTTAAGGAGCTATTCCTTGTCCTGTTTCTTCCGCGAGAACCGTTGCAGCCTTGTTACCTTCATTCGGAACCTGAGTGAACCAAGCCTTCTCCAATATTATCTCGCCGTTTGCATCCAATACAGCCTCCCGCATAGTAGCCATGCTGCTCTCAGCGTCACCTGCCGCAAGCCCCACCAAAACAACATCAACTCCACCAAGGTCACCTATCCTTTCAAGGTGCCGCACCGTAGGCGAATCTGGGCCTCCCGCGTACGTGGAAAAACACAACACCA
>JAFGLT010000042.1 GCA_016927895.1 Candidatus Bathyarchaeota archaeon
GATCGCAAGCTTGGAAGGCTTGTGTCCTAAACCAGCTAGACGACGACCGCCACTCGGACACAGTAGTTTTAGAGACAAAAAAAGCTATCGATTCAACATTGACAATGCTGGCAAACGACGGACTGAAACCGAACCTAGAGGGGTTCTCCCACCCACCGCAAGAGACTAGATTAGTGTGTGTGCTTTTACCCGCTCTGAAGGGAATCAAATGCGGTGCCAAAACATTTAATAGTTAGAAATACATAACTTTGTATTAGATAAAGCCAACAAAATGTTAGATATAATTAAATGGAGGCCGAGAAACACGAAAAAATATAGAAAAATATTATTCGTCTTAGGAATTTTGGTTTGTCTAGCTGGAGCGGGACTGATGTTTGACGGCGCAATTCTGGGCGAAACAACAACAAATATCGCGACCGTACTCGGAATAACAGGAATAGGTCTAATCGCACCCCAAAGAAAAGCAATGAATAACGGAGGTGAATAGATATGGCTACATTCGGATGGCCAATAATTCTAATCCTAAACGCCGTGATAATCATTCTAGTGGCAATATTTCTAATATGGAAGATGCAAAAAGAAAAGAAAGCAGGATATCCAATGCAAGATGAACGAACATCAAAGATTCAAGGTAAAGCAGCACTCGGCACCTATTATATTACCTTAGCCTTCATGGTATCAATAATGCTGTGGAACATTTTCGGAAACGAGGTTACAACCTTCTTGCCTGAACTGGAAACAGGATGGACTGTAATCGCCATAATGCTAGTAATGGGATTCTCGTTCGGCTTACTGAGCTGGTATTACGCTAAAAAAGGAGAATTCTGATGAAATTCAAAACCCGAATTAAAGAGTTGAGAGCACGATACGATTTGACCCAAGAAGACCTTGCAAAAAGCGTGGGTGTCAGAAGAGAAACCATCCTTTACCTAGAGAAGGGCAAATACAATCCATCCCTAATGCTAGCTCACCAGATAGCTCAAACTCTTAAAACCACAATTGATGACCTTTTTATCTTCGAAGATGAAAAGCTCTAAGTCTAGTTGAATCCAAGTAACTTCTCATTTTTTGGGTTCTTAATTCCCTCATTTCATTTCCCCCTCAATGGAATTAAACATCAGAAACCTTAAATCTAGAACCGCCAACAACTTGGCAGAGGCAATTAAAAATGAAGAACAAGCTAACATTTAAGGGTGAAAAATTAGTTTGCCCTAAGACGTGTGTCCTAAACCAACTAGACGACTGCCGCACTAGACATTAGTCTTACGAAAAAGCAATCTTAAGCTTCTCTATCGCAGAGCGTTCAGTGTTTCTTCTGCAAACGTGTTTATCCTGAATTGCACGTAAACCACGATCGCCACTTCTGCGGCTAGGATGAATGCCAAGAAAACCGCGAGCATCCGAGTCAAACCAGCAAACGTTTCCGCCGTTTGAACGTCTAAGTAGCCGTCAACCGTGGCTATCCAGCTCCAGTAACCCTGCTGCTGAGTGGCAACAAGTGTATCCAAGTCCACAGCCATCCACAAGCACACGGCCACGACAACCACGGAAAGTACACAGCCGATTATTGTCAGGTTTTTCCAGTCCGCCGCCAACGAGGAAGAACACGTTATCCGCGTCCCGGAATCAACAGCCTCGAGACGGTAATTCACATTTTTCTTGGCGGTTACTGGAGATACGCCCCAAAGCGAACCCTGCCTGACCGAAATACGCACAGGCGCCTCTTCCGCATTTATCATGCAGTTCTTCTCAAGCAAGACAGCCTTCAATTCTGCATACGCCTTCTCGATTTCCAAGCCGACATTTCGCTCAACCAAAGAGACACCCGCCTCGCATCTATGCCTCAACAGGTTATTTTGGTTTTTCATCAGGCTTGTAAAGCTTCTTCTCGTGGTGCCGCCTAGGTTTGAGACCCCTGATGTTTCGTTGTCCCTCAGCCCGCTGCCGCTCCAGATTCTTTATCCGCGCGTAAAGCTGAGACACTTTCGTTTTAGACGGCGGCTTACGCCTTGAACGAACACGGACAGGCTTAAACGGCTTCTCAATTTTGTTCTTAGTGCGCTTCTTGAAAGGGACATCGCGGACCTTCTTGAACACCACAAAGCCTTCCTTCAGGTTTACCTCCTGCACCTCCCAGCCCGCGTCCAACCACGCTTTAGCATGAACGCTCGAGGCAGAGTTACTCCACCACGCTTCTTCCCGGTACGCCGCCATGGGAAGGTTGCTGCCGATTAGCCCATCTATTCGGGCGAAAGAAAGCTTAACCACGCTGGTGAAAGAGCCTCTGAACTTCAAGTGCCCCGTAAGCCCACCGTACTTCGACCTTGACCGCGGCGAAACCACCTGCCTCGCACAGTTCAGACAAAGCATATCTGTGGGGTCTCCAGTGGCAACGTCAGGAACCATGCAATCCCGACAGAACAACTTTTTACACCTCGCACACTTCCGCATGTAAGAAACCCGAAGAACCCTTTGGCAAATGCCACATTCATCCTTAACCAACGTAACCACGCAAACAAGCGCTGCAGAAACGCCTCAACCACTCTATTGCGAAACTTGCGATATTAACCTTCACCCTTAACCCTTAACAACCGCCAAAGGCACAAGCCGAGCAACCTTCGTGGCAATCCCCACCTGATTGCTAACATCAGCAACAACATCCACGTTCTTATACGCCGCGTCAGCCTCCTCAGCCAAAACCACAGCGCTCGCAGCACGCACCGCAATCCCCCGCTTCTCTAAGGCTGCTTTTATGTCTCCACCCCAGTACTTGCGTTTAGCCGCAGACCTGCTCATCATCCTACCCGCGCCATGCGCCGTCGAACCAAACGACAACTCCATGGCTTTGTCCGCGCCCACCAAAACCCACGAGCTAGTACCCATGCTACCTGGAATAAGCACAGGCTGCCCTTCACTACGGTAGTCTACAGGAACAGCCTCGTGCCCAGGCGGAAACGCCCGCGTGGCGCCTTTCCTGTGAACCCACACCTTCTTCTGCCCGCCGTCAACCTTGTGAGTCTCCACCTTCGCAATGTTATGCGCCACGTCATAGACAAGCTTCAACCCGAACCGTTCAGGGTCCTCACTGTAAACCTGCTGGAAACTCTGCCGTACCCAGTGCATAATAGCCTGCCTGTTCGAGAAAGCATAGTTAACCGCGCAAGCCATAGCATCAAAATAATCCCGCGCCTCGTTGCTACTTCCAGGTGCACACGCCAATTCGCGGTCAGGCAAATCCAAACCGTACTTGTGCACAGCGCGCTCCATAACCCGCAGGTAATCAGAGCACACCTGATGCCCGTAGCCGCGGGAACCGCAGTGAATCATAACCGTCACTTGCCCTTCGTGCTCAAGCCCGAAAGTCTTGGCGGTTCGCGGATTATAGATTTTGTCAACCTTTTGCACTTCTAGGAAGTGGTTTCCAGAGCCCAAGGTGCCTATCTGCGTTAGCCCACGTTTCTTCGCGGTCGGCGAAACCTTGCTGGGATCCGCGTTTTTCATGCATCCGCCTTCTTCGCAGTGCTCTGCGTCTTCACTCCATCCCATGCCGCGGTCGATAAGCCACTGCACTCCTTCAACTGCTAAGTGTTCCAAGTCTCCATAGGAAAGCGTGAAGTCTTTTCGGCGGCTCCCCAATCCAGAGGGCACGTTATCAAAAATGGCGCCTGCAAGCTGCGTAAGTTTCGGACGCACATCTTTCTCTGAAAGAGTTGTTGTTAAAAGGCGGACGCCGCAGTTGATGTCGTAGCCGACGCCGCCGGGGCTGATTACACCCTCATCATAATCTGTTGCAGCTACGCCTCCTATGGGAAACCCGTAGCCTTCATGGCCATCCGGCAAAGTAATTGCGTGCTTGTAAATACCCGGCAAATGCGCCACGTTTGCACATTGCCAAAGTGTGCGGTCAGTCCTCATCTTCTCCATGAGGCTGTCGTTCGCGAAAACCATGCCTGGAACACGCATTCCCGGTTTATGCTTCGGGATACGCCACATGCAGTCGTCTACTTTTTCAAGAGGAACATTTTCTGGAGCCTGTCGCCTTGCACTTCTGCTCATAACTTGTCACTTCAAACAGAAAACTAGAGGCTGAATATAAAACAGTTTTGAACAGGAATCAAGTTTGAACCTTTTCAGCGAAATCGATGAACCCCTGCACGTTATTTTCAAGCATAGTCTTCGCGTAAATCGGATGCGACTTGATGAACCCCTCAAGCTTCTTCATAACCTTGTCTTCCACAAGTATCCTCTCCTGTACTTCTTTGAGGCCATGTCCTCGCTTAATTTCTTCCTCCGCAATTCTCCCCCAAAGCCTAAGCTGCACGCCGTAGTCTCGGAGACGTTTCACTGCGTCGGATACTTTCCCGAAATGGCTGTAATACAAAGCCGACGGCTGGAGACTGACAAGCTTGTCTAAAGAAGCCAAGGCAGTGTCAAGACGGAAAGGAGGCGGTGTCGTAGGAACAACAGCGTCAAAATCGCAAACGTAAATACCAGCGGCGTCTCCGGAAAATATGCCGCCGTGGAGAGGCTCGTAATAGCTTAAATTATGTGACGCGTGACCCAGCGTTTCAACCGCCGTCAAACATACGTTGTTTCCAACATCAAAGGTCATTCCATCAGACGCCGCGATAATTCTGTCTTCAGGAACAGCTTCGGGTTCACCGAAAACCTCAGCTACGCGCCCCAGAACCTGTTTTGATTGAGACCAAAGCTTCTCAGGATTAACCAAGTGAGGTACGCCTCTTGGGTGAACAAGGACTTTGGCGTTAGGCAGAAACTTCAACAAGGCACCTGCGCCGCCGCCGTGGTCTAAATGACGTGGGAAAGGGCAACGTAAGCCACATCCTCCGCTTTCCCGTCAAGTTCTTTCAAGCCAGAAAGCAAATTCGGAATCGAAGAAGACGGGCCGGTTTCCACAATTATTGCTTGGGCTCCTTTGAGGACGTAGCTGTCAATGAGGTTTTTGAAACCGCCAGTTTTGAGGTCTATTAGAAACAGGTTCTTTCCGATTTCTTTCGTGTGCATTATCGCACCGTGACAATTTTAGGCACTTATGCCGCCCATAAACATTTCCTTCATCCTCCGAAAAAATATAAATTTTAATTATGCCTCTGTCCTTCTTAAAATGAGGTTGTAACAGGGAGAGATTAGAAAGTGAACGCAATCATATTTGGTGCGCCAGGTTCTGGGAAGGGCACTTACTCGTCGAGGCTTCAGTCAAAGCTTGGCGTAGACGTAATCGCCATGGGCGATATTTTCAGGGAAAACTTGAAAGCTGAAACCCCTTTGGGAAAGAAGGTTAAAAGTTACGTGGAGAAGGGTTTGCTTGTTCCCGACTACATTGTAATAGACGTGCTGAAACAGCGCCTAGCCAAAGTTGCGAAGGAAAAAGGCTTCATATTGGACGGCTACCCACGCACCATCGACCAAGCTAAAACTCTTGAGGGTATAACCAAAATAGATGTTATTTTGCTGCAGATGGTTCCAGACTGGATAATAATTGAACGGTTGTCCTCGCGACGAATCTGCAAGAGCTGCGGCGCCGTTTACAACATACGTTTTCTTAAGCCCAAAGTAGAAGGTGTCTGCGACAAATGCGGCGGCTCCTTGTATCAGCGTTCAGATGACACGCCTGAGGTCATAAAACGAAGACTACAAGTTTATCAGGAGCAAACTAGCCCGCTATTGCAGCATTACAAGGAGAAAAACGTGCCTTTCATAGTTTCCAGCATCACGGCTTTGGACACTCCGCCAGAAACCGTCATAGAAACGATGCTTAAAGAATTAAAAAAGCTCAATTTGGCTTAAATATCCAGAATAAACTCCAACGTAACCTTGTTGAATTCCTTCAAGATTTCCATTCTGTGATAAGTGACAGCCTTGACGCCGACTTTCTGAGCGTGCTTTTCCGCGTTAAACTTTTCACCCCACGCCGCCGCTTTGAATCTAAAACCTTCCTCAGTCTCCTCTATGCCTGCTATTTGGAATTGTGAGTAAAGCATGTTTTTGGTTTCAAAATTAACCAGCAAGGCTTCGAGCCAACTGTAAAGAAGTGCAAACTCGTCTTCAGCCTCCACTACAAAATTGTTCTCCATGTCAGCGTGGACCTTATCTGTTTCAGTCATAACCTCGAACATTGCAAGCGCAGCGTTTTCAAAAGCCTCCTCCAGTGTCTTGCCATGCGCCGCCACATACACATCGGCAGTGTGCTCCAAGTACTCAAACTTCCCAATTTTATCCATATCAAGCCCACATCAAAGATACATTGGAACTCTAAAAACGATTTCGCATATGTTCTCCAATCTGTTTCGAGTAAGAAAGAGTTAGAAGTGTTTTTGGATTTGCTGTATCGTTGCCGCTGTGAGTTTCGCCGAGTTTTCCGCGTCTTTTAAGCTGAGCATTCCTGCGGGGCTGTGAATGTAACGTGTAGCTACGGACACTGTGCCGCTTGGAACGCCTTGTCTAGTCAAAGAGATTCTGGCTGCGTCTGTGGAGCCTGGCAAGCCTGTTTCAAGCTGATAAGCGATTTTGCTTTCCTCGGCTGCGTCCATTAGTATACGCAGGACTTTTGGGTGGGTAATCAAACCTGAATCTGCCACGGTTAAAACTGGACCTTTACCCATTTTCACGCTTGTGTCGAAGTCCCTTACGCCGGGAACATCACCTGCGACGGTAACGTCCAATGCGATGCCTACGTCTGGGTCAATGCCGAAGGTTGCTGTTGCAGCGCCTCTTAATCCCACTTCTTCTTGGACAGTGCCGACAGCGCATAGGGTGCAGTCAGTGTTTCCCATCTGCTTCAATGTTTCAATCATTATGGCGCAGCCTACGCGGTCATCGAAGGCTTTGCCTGTTACTATGTCCTTGCTTATTTTTGCATATTGCACATCGAAAGATACGGGGTCTCCGATTTTCACGCCCATTTTGTTTGCGTCTTTGAGGTTTTCTGCTCCAATGTCTATGAAGAGCCGATCGTAGGTTACAATTTTTTTGCGTTCTTCCTCTTTTTGTATGTGGGGCGGCTTAGCGCCTATTATGCCTTGAAGCGGGCCTTTCTGGGTGTTAACTATGACTTTTTGGGCTAGCAAGATGCGGTCGTCTATGCCGCCCATCTTGGCGAACTGCAGGAATCCTTCTTTGGTGATTGTTTTAATCATCAAACCGACTTCGTCCATGTGTGCAGCAATCATCACTTTAGGCGAGCCCGGTTTGCCTTTTTTCACTGCAATCACGTTTTCAAGTTTGTCCACGGCAATTTCATCCACATACGGTTTCATCAGCTTAATCATCAGTTTTCTAACGTCTTCTTCCCTGCCGGTTACGCCGCAAGTGTTTGAGAGTTTTTCTAAATTTTCATTCAGCGACAAGAACATACGCCCTAAGAGTTCAAGTTACAACTCTAAGCTTTAGGTTATTAAACGATTGCGGTGTGAAGTGTGATAATTCTTAAATTGTTAAACTGCATTCAAAACAGGTAAGGTGTCAAATTTGACAGAACAACCAAGTTTCAAAACAGTTTTTGTTTTCCTAGACACTGACAAGTATTGCAGCCCGTTCGACATGCTCGTGGCTATAGACGCTTTTCCAGACTCCATGATATTCAAGTACGAAAACGTAACTGACGAAGATGCCCCAAAAATAGTGTATGACCTGCTGTTTCCACGCGGACCAATGGGCGCAGCACACACAAAGATATTCATCAACGGAAGCAACTTTGACATGGTTAACGCTGTTGTCGCCGCCACGCAGAGCTGCATGAAATCAGCGCCATGGGGAAACTCGATAATCGTTGACCCAAGAGGCGGATACTCAACAGCCGCTGCCGCAGTAGCAAAAACTTTAGGTGCATCTCTTGAGAAAGGCTTCGGAACCCTTGAAGGCAAAAACGTTACTGTTCTCGCAGGCACAGGACCAGTCGGGCAAACAGCTGCACGAATCTATGCTGCAGAAAAAGCCACCGTAACCATCACAACCCGTACAATGGCAAAAGGCCAAGCAGTTGCAGACAAAATCAACGAGGAAGTCGGCGCCCAAAGAGTCAAAGTCGTAGAAGTTCGAAGCTCCGAGCAAACAGGAGTAGCCATAAAAGCCGCGGAAATAATCCTCGCTGCAGGCGCAGGCGGAATCCAACTGCTCTCAGCCGATGAATTAGCCAAGCACGGCGGAAAATGCAAAATAGTCGGTGACATCAACGCTATTAAACCACTCGGTGTTGAAGGCTTAGGTTCAAACGACGACGGCAAAGAAATCAAAACAGGCGTTTACGGCATAGGCGCACTGGCAATAGGCAGCCTCAAAATCAAAATCGAAAAAGAAATGATCAAACGCGCAACAATGGAGCCGCAAGGACTATTCGACTACGCCATTGCCTACGAAATAGGTAAAAGCAAAATACTGAAGAAGCTAGCCAAAGCCAAAAAGTAGGTTCGCTTCCCTCTTTTTCATTTTTTCCACTTTCAGCTGTTCATCTAATTGCGTTTTTTCTCTTTTTCTCCGACAGCCTAACCAGCAAATTATTCGCTTTAGCTTCTTCGTCCAAGGGTTCACTGAGCAAAAATCCAGCTTGCTCCGCGCCTGAAAACAACTCTTCGCCTTTCTTTGTGCGAATTACGGTGAGGGTCCAACCGTCTAGCCCTAAACCGCCAACGGAAATATCTGCTAATTCGGAGCTGAAATCGCCGCAGCAAGCACAGCTTTCCTCATGGAACCGCTTTATTTCCGCAAGAGGCATCTCAATAACGCCTGAAGCCGTGGTTACAAGCAGTTTACCTTTGATATTCATCTTCTTCACTTCGCTTAGGTCTACGCCCTTTTCGCCATGGATGTAACTTTCCATTAATCCCTCGTAGGTGAAGCATCTGGAACACATTAATCCAATCACGAAGTTCAAGCCTCCGGTGTGCCGAGTTAAACCTGCCGCCTGCATTTTCCTGACAGCTTGAATCTGGCACGGTGTTCCAACGAACGCAACTTCCGCTACCTCCTTGCCTGCCTCAGCCAAAAGAAGCGTGTTAGGCGAACAAGTGTACTTTGTCCCAGCGCACTCCAGAATCTCCCTAAGATTTGAAGCAAACTTGGGTATGGGATAAAACGGTTTTTCTTCGCTTACCCCAGCAACCACAGCAATATCAATATAGCCTTTTTCCATTGCATAAGCCAGCAGGGTAGTAGCGACTCCGCCATCTTGGCTGACCCGCCGCGTTTTTTCATCAGTCGCTTGGGCAATTACTAATCGGCGGTAGATTCCAAACGGCTCCTCTGTTTTTCGAGTTCTGCCAAACACAAACTTTTCCATTTTGCCGTGCGAGAAATTGTATCTGGGACAAGCTTGCGAGCACAGTCCACATGATTTGCAATCCTTCACCAAGCTGGGGCAGCCTTCTACGAGAGTTAAACACTCGTAAGGGCAAACGGCAACACATGCACCGCAACCCACACATCTACCAGCGTCAACAACGTCCTTGGCTAAGGAAGCCTCAAAACCTAGCTTGCTTTCACCCATGCAACTAGCACAAGCCGCCAACCGTATATAAATTTAAAGCCGCGGCTTGCCGCTGAATAACCACGACAGGAAACAACAAGGGAAATCCTATAGTTATCTGGCGCATTCCTGCAGGATGGCAATTCTTTTGGCGGCTTCTATTATGCGTTCTTTCGGCTGAGTTAACGAGAATCGCACGTAGTTTTTTCCTTGTTCTCCGAATCCGACGCCAGGGGTCACCACTACCCCTGCGTTGAGCAGTTTAGCGGCAAAATCGATTGAGCTGCAGTTGCAGTTTAGCCAAACGTAAAATGTGGCTTTCGGCTTGTCACATTTGTAGCCCATCGCGCATAGGCGTTCGACCAGTATGTCGCGTCTTTCCGCGTAAATCTTGTTGTTTTCTTTAAGGAAGTCGGGTGGTTTGTCGTTTTTGTAGGTTGCTAAGGCTTTAGCGGCTACTTTTTGTATGTAAACTGATGGTCCTGAGTCGACTTGTGACTTGACTTTTGTAAGCCCGCTGATTAACTGCTTGTTGCCAACGGCGAAGGCTATGCGGTCACCCGTCATGTTGAAGGTTTTTGAGAGTGAGTGGAACTCGATTGCCACTTCGGCTGCGCCGTCGATTTCGAGGATGCTGGGTGCCTTATACCCGTCGAAGCTTATCTCCGAGTAAGCGTTGTCGTAGCAGAGGATTATGTCGTTTTCGCGTGCGAACTCCACTGCCTGCTTAAGGAATTTCTTGTCCACCGTGGCGCTCGTCGGGTTATTCGGGTAGTTCAGAAATATCATCTTCACTTTTTCAGTGTGCACGGCGTCGAGGTCTGGTTTGAAACCGTTTTCCCGAAGCAGCGGCATCGAAACCGCCACGCCATCGTTCAGTATGGTACTAGCGTTGTTGTAAACAGGGTAACTTGGGTCAGGCACCAAAACGTGGTCGCCCGCGTTTACGAACCCCCTCGCAATGTTCGCCAAGCCCTCTTTTGAGCCTAACAGCGCAATAACTTCGTCTTGGGCCAAGTCTATGCGGAAACGTTTCTTGCACCACTCAGCAACGGCTTCCCTGAATTCGGGTTCGCCTTGGCTGAGCGAGTAATTGTGATTCTTCAGGTTCGCGGCTTCCTCTTTAAGCGCGTCCACCACCACAGGCGGCGGTGGAAGGTCGGGGTCGCCAATGCTAAGCGAGATGAGGTCTATTCCCTGCGCCTTTTTCTCTTTCATAGTTTTCTCTATTTCCGCAAAAAGATACGGTGGAAGCCTTTTCACTCTCTCAGCAAATTCAAACATTTCGTTATCACACGTTCTCCTTAAACAGTGTTCCCTCAAAAACTTTCTCTGCAGCACCATTCATAAGCAAGCTGTCTGCATACTCAACTTCTAAATCGCCACCCAGCAGATGAACAAGAACTTTACAGCCGAGCTTTTCCAGCAGATTTCCAGCGACTACTGTGGCACAGGCGCCTGTACCACAAGCAAGGGTTTCCCCACAACCGCGCTCCCACACCCGCACTTTAACCTCGTTCTCACCCAAAACCTGAGCAAACTCCACGTTTGTTCTTTTAGGGAAAAGCTGATGGTTCTCAATTTTAGAGCCTACACGCTCCACTGGAAAATCGTCTACCGAGTCAACGAATATGACGCAGTGGGGATTGCCAACCGACAAGCATGTTGCCCTGTAACCGTCTCCGTCAACTTTTAAATCCTCGTTTATGAATTTGCCTTGACCCGCCATCGGAATCTTGCTTCTCTCCAGCTCGGGCACGCCCATGTCAACCATAACCGATTGAACCGCGTCGTTTTCAACAGTTAACCACGTTCGCTTGTTTCCAGCCAGCGTTTCCACAACTACCTCGCTTTTTCGGGCGATGTTGTTTTCGTAGCAGTACTTGGCGAAGCAGCGGATGCCGTTGCCGCACATTTCAGCTTCGCTTCCATCAGCGTTGAAAATCCTCATTTTCACTTCCGCTACGGTTGAGTTTGACACGAAGAGAACGCCGTCCGCGCCTACTGAGAACCGTCGCTTACATAGCTTCACCGCTAACTCAGACGCTTCGCGGTCGCTTATTTTCTCGCCTCTGTTGTCGATTACAACGTAGTCGTTGCCTAAGCCGTGCATCTTCCAAAACTTCATAGCGTTCACTCTGCCACTCGCTGCCCCGACAACAAATCGTCCAGCGTTTCGCGTTTCCTAATCACTGCGCACTTGCCATCTTTAACCATGACTTCCGCGGCTCGTGGTCTAGCGTTGTACTGTGAACTCATGGCATAACCGTACGCGCCAGCGTTCAGAACCGCAAGCAAATCACCTTCATCCACATTCGGTAGCCGCCTGTCTCTGGCTAGCAGGTCGCCTGACTCGCAAACTGGGCCAGCCACATCGTACGTTTCTTCCTCTGGGGAGTCCAGCTTGCTCGCTACGAGCACGTGATGGTGCGAGCCGTACATGGTGGGTCTCACTAACGTGTTGAATCCTGCGTCTACGCCGACAAACCGTTTGAAAGGCGTAACTTTCACCGTGTTCACGCGGGTTAACAGGATGCTGGCATCGCAGACTAAGTAGCGTCCAGGCTCTACACAGAAGAACGGCTCGCCCAGGTCGTACTCTTCAACTCTGTTTTTGAACAGGGACAGCACTTTCTCAGAGAAAGCAACCAAATCCACCGGTTTGTCTTCTGGCTTGTAGGGCACGCCGATTCCGCCGCCCATATCCACAAACTCGAAGCTTACCCCGGCTTCGTCGTGAACCCGTTTGGCTACGCTTAGAAGCTTGTCGAGCGCCAAAACGAAGGGGTCAACGTCTAGAACGCCTGAGCCTACGTGCATGTGTATGCCGAACCGTTCCACGCCTGAATCCTTCGCTTTCTTGTACGCGTTTACGGCGTCGCTTTCCCATAACCCAAACTTTGTGTTTTCGCCTGCTGTGATGCAGTGGTCATGGTGGCCTGCGCCTATCTCAGGGTTAACCCTAACAGACAGCACTTCAGGCACTTTAATCTTGAGTAGCCTGTCTAACTGTGATAGGGAGTCAGCGTTCACGGTTATGTCGGAGTCGGCGAGAAACTTTAGCTCGTCGTTTCTGACGCTTGTTCCCGTGAATAAGATGCGCTCTGGCGTGAACCCCGTGGTTAATGCCATGAAAACTTCGCCTGGGCTGACCGCGTCCAAGTATGCGCCTTCTGTTTCCAGTGTTTTCAGCACTGATAGGTTCGAGTTTGCCTTCGCGGCGTAGTAGACTCTGATTTTTTCGTAGTTACGGGTTAATGCTTTGTGGAGGTTCCTGTAGTTGTCTCTGATTCTGCTCTCGCTGGTCACGTATAACGGCGTGTCGAAAGCTTCAGCTAGTTCTTCAGCGGAAACTCCGTCGAAGTAAAGCTTGCCGCCTCGATTCTCTAATGGCCCGTTGAGCCACGGCTGTATTGGAGTCATAACTGTTTCCTCTTTGAAGATTGTTGGTAACGTCTGCCGGTTTAGGCAATTCCCTTCGTTACCATAAGCTCGGCGCTGAGTATACCTGCTCCTGCGGCTCCACGGATAGTGTTGTGTCCCAAGCACAGGTACTTAGCCGTCATTATAGGGTCTTTTCGGATTCTGCCGACCACGACACTCATGCCTTTGCCTTCGTCACGGTCGTAGCGAGGTTGAGGTCTACTCGGTTCCTTTCGTACGACTATTGGGTTTTCTGGGGCAGAGGGAAGATTCAGTTTTTGCGGTTCGCCTCTAAACTGGATGAAAGCCTCTTCGATTTCCTCCACTGTGGGGTTGTCGTCAAGCTTCACGAAGACTGATTCTAAGTGTCCGTCTATGACGTTGACTCTGTGACAGCTTGAGCTGAGCATGAAGTCTGCTGGGCATATCCTGTTGCCGTCGAATGAGCCCAGTATCTTCTGGGGTTCGCTCTCCATTTTATCCTCTTCACCAGAGATGAATGGAACAACATTGTCTAAGATGTCCAGTGAAGAGACACCTGGGTATCCTGCTCCGCTTAGCGCTTGCATGGTTGAAACCATAACTTGGCTGAGACCGAACTTCATAAGCGGCTTCAACGTGATTGCTAGTTGAATTGTGCTGCAGTTAGGGTCCGTTGAGATGAAGCCCTTCCAGCCTCTTGCTTTCCTTTGGATTGGAATAAGCGCTGCGTGGTCAGGGTTCACTTCCGGTATTATAAGCGGCACATCAGGGTCCATGCGGTGCGCGCTTGCCTTGCTGAAGACTGGGTACAACGCTGCGAAATCTGTTTCCACTGGTCCTGCCAAGCCGCCTGGCAATGCTGAGAAGACAAAATCCACGTTGCCTGCCTTCTCCACTGACTCGACGTCGCAGTTTACCACGTTCATTTCAGCAATTTCCTTAGGCAGGTTCGTCTGCATGGTCCAGTTGCAGGCGCCCTTATACTTTTTGCCTGCGGATTTTTCCGAAGCGGCGAGCACTTCGATTTGGAACCATGGGTGTCCTTGCAACAGCTGAATGAAGCGTTGTCCAACGGCTCCCGTTGCGCCTAATATGGCTACTTTACGATGTGACGACATTACTTATCGCTTCCTTTGCTCTTTTGAGTTGGTTTTCTTCGATAAAAACGTTAATGGTCGCTTTGCTGGTAGTGACCTCAATTATGTTGATGCCTTTGTGGCTTAGCGCCGTGCTTAAGGCTGCGACTCCGCCGGGTGACTCGATGAATGTGGCGTGTCTTACCTGAAGCATTGCCACGTTTTCCCTGTGGCTAACCGCTTTGAAGCCTGGTATGCTGTGTAGTTTGCGTATGACTTCGGTTATGTTGCCGTCTGAAGTGAACACGGTGATTGAGCGGCTTCCTGAGCTGACGCCGTATATGGGTTTTTGGCTAAGCGAGGAGAAGACTTCGCTGATGTTTTCTGCGTTTACCTTGCAGACCACGTTGATGGCAATCAAATCGTTGCGGATATGTACTTCAGATGAGTTGCTGTCTAAAGCGCCTGTAATTTCCGTGCCTCCAACGGCAAGGTTACCGGAAGAGAAGTCCACTACCCTGAGCATCTGGTTTGGCTGCTTGTACCTTAAAGCTTCTGGTTTCACGATTTTCGCGCCGCCTTGAGCTAAATCAAACATCTCACGTATATCCAGCTTGTTAAGCGCTCTGGCTTCAGACACGATTTTAGGGTCCGCTGAGAGGACTCCACTCGTTTCCTTGACAAGTATTACTTCATCCGCATCTAAGCATTTAGCAAGAACCAAAGCGGTCGTGTCGCTTCCACCCCTTCCCATAACGGTTATTCTACCGTTCAGGTCCTTTCCTACGAAACCGCACATAACGGGTATGGTTTCGCCCAACAACGGAGCTAAGAATTTTCTTGCAAGCTCAGTGGTTTTCTCCATATCTGGTCTCGCGTTGCGAAAGTTGGAGTCAGTTATCAATGGCCAGTTGTCGTTGCATGGGTCGAAAAGTTCCGCTTTTGCACCTTGTGTTCTCAGGGCGGAGCAGAAGAATCGGGCGCTGACTCGTTCGCCCATGGATATCAGTTCCGCGTAGTCTGCGTCGCTTACGTCGCCTATTTGCATGGTTGTGTTGAGCAAACTGTCGGTTGTTTTGCCCATGGCTGAGACTACGACTATTATTTCCTTGTAATTAGCGTTTGCAACCATTTTGGCTGCCTGTGAGACTTTTTCCCCTGTAGCAAGGTCGGCGCCTCCAAACTTGATGACTACCCTGTTACCCACAGTTTTTCACCTGAATTAGGATAAACCCAGCACGTCTTCCATGCTGAAAATTCTTGGCTGCGCTTGGCTGCTTATCCATTCCGCCGCGTATACTGCGCCTTGTGCAAGGGCACTTCGTGAGAAAGCAACATGTTCTATCTTGAGCATTTCGTGGGGTCCTGCAACTATGATGTCATGGATGCCCGGAACTCCGCCTGCACGTAACGCAGCGATTTCAAGTTCTTCAGGTTGCCTCGGGCTCATGCCTTCCCTTCCGTACACCGTTCGACTGTAGCCGCGCACGTCCGCGATTATTTGGCCAAGTTTTTTGGCGGTTCCACTAGGCGCATCCTTCTTGCCCGTATGATGGATTTCGCTTATGCTGAAAGTGTATTCCTGAGGAAATGCCTTCAATGCTTGGGCTAATTTGAATAGGATATTGACGCCTACGCTGAAGTTTGGTGCAAACACAGCTGGAACCTTACCCTCAACGGCCTCGCGTGTCTGACGGTTTTGCTCATCGGTGAAGCCCGTTGTGCCCAGAACCACGCGCTTGCCCAATGCGGCAACAGCGGGAACATTTTGCACTTCAGCTGCTGGCGTGGTGAAAGTCATGTACACGTCTGCATCTTTGCAGGCTTCGCTGATTCTGTCGGAACCTATAATTACCGTGTCGAAGTCGCTGATTCCTAGTTCGCGCAGGTTTTTTCCTACGCAGGGGTTACCTGAGGCTTCGACTGCACCGGTTACTTGGATTCCTTTGGCTGCGGCTTCGCGGATGACAGCGTTGCCCATTCTACCTGCGGCGCCTGCCACACACAGCTTAAGCATAAGTCAATCCCTGCCAATACTGTTCTTTGTATAAGCGTTCGTTTAGGTCTACGTCGAAGAAGTCTGCTATGGGCTGAAGTATGGATGGGTTGGTTTCGTAGACTTTTCGGGCGTTGGCTAGCACAATTTCGAGTCCGGTGCGAGTCATTTTTCCAAGCGGTTGTCTGCATGGACCTGAAGGCATGCCTAGAACGTTCATTAGTGTTTTGAATGCGAGGGGGTTTCGTGCTTTGCAGGTTACGAGCCCGAAGGATGTTTGCTCTTGTGTCTTAACGGTTACCAAGTCGAAGAGCGGTTTCAGGGCTGCGTAGATCCGTTTGGCTTCTTCTGTTCTGTTAGCAAGTAAGGCTTGAGTTAAGTTTTGCACTGTTCGTGGGGCGACGTTAGAGGCAACTGAGATGACTCCTGCCGCGTTGATGTCGGGCGCGGTCATCATGGCGAAGGTTTTGTCATCGTCTCCTGAGAGAATTGCGAGGTCGTTTCCGCAGAGTTTGCGGGTTAAGCGCATGTTGTCTAGGTCGCCTGTGGCTTCTTTCACACAGCTCACGTTCGGGTATTGCTGGTGGAGAACCGCTAGGTCTTGAGGGTAGAGTTGGGTGCCTGTTCTGCCCGGAATTACGTAGGGGATTACTTGGACTTCTGGGAAACGCTGCGCGACGGGTTCCACGTATTCTCTGCGTATCTCCAACGAGCTTGGTCCATTGTAGTATGGGTCAACAAGCAAAACACATTCCACGCCCATATGTGCAGCGTGTTCTGTGCCTTCCAAGGTTTCTTGGGTGCTGTTGCTTCCTGTTCCGGCTATGGTTAAGCCTTTGCTTCCCGTGTGCTCGTAAACTTTCTCGATTACTTTGTTGTGTTCGTCCCAATCTAGGGTTGGGCTTTCGCCTGTGGTGCCGACGGCGAGTATGCCGCTGACGCCTTCTCTTATTTGGAATTCGACTAACCTGCGTAACCCTTCATAGTCCACTTGATTGTCTGGTGTCATGGGGGTTACCAGTGCAGTGTAGCAACCACTAAATCTTACCATTTTACATGCCTCTTTTAAGCGGTAACAGTTGGCGGCGGCATTATTTAAATTTTCCGTTTTAAGTAAATATATTACGAATAACGCACTAGGAATAAGCATGAACTGAGTTAATCTTGGAAATACCCGCGTTTTTCGCATCAAACCCAGCAGAAAAAGCTGCACACCCAAAACAAACAAAAGCTCCAAAAACCCCTCACAGAAAACAAGAAAAATAATCATATTTGGATCCTATTAGAAATTGTATGCAGAAAACGAGGAGGGGAATCTACCGTATTAGCGCAAAACACTCCCAATAGAATGCAGAAAACAACACGAGTCTATTTGAATCCTATTAGTGATTCATTGCAGAAACTATAGAGGCGCCTACTATGAGCCACACATTGGTGTCTAAGCAGGATTCGCGGTGTCGTATGAATGCTTCAGTGGTGAAACAGGAATACTGATAAGTTAAAGTGTATATTTAGACAGAAGGCGGATGTTTCATGTCTAAAACTTACAATATTGCCGTGTTAAAAGGCGATGGCATAGGACCAGAAGTAACTGACTCAGCAATAAAAGTCCTTGAAGCCGTTCACGACGCTTCCAACTTTAAACTTAACTTTCTCTACGGCGAAGCAGGTTATCACTGCATAGCCGAGTACGGCACTAACTTGCCTGAAGAGACCGTTGCGCTCCTGAAGCGAACAGAAGCTTGCATCAAAGGGCCAATGACCACGCCAGAGGAGCTTGGCGCACCTGTTAGTGCAGCCGTGAAAATCAGGAAAAAATTCAATCTGTACGCCAACGTCAGGCCTTGCCGTTCCTACCCGAATGTAGAAACTTTGAAGCCAAATATTGACCTTGTTGTGGTGCGTGAAAATACTGAAGGCATGTACTCTGGCGTAGAATACAAAGTTTCACCTGGCGTGGCGGTGGCAATGCGCATAATTACCGAGAAAGCTTCATTGCTCGTCGCGGAGTACGCCTTTAAACTCGCTGAAAAACGAAGGAAGCACTTGACTTACGTTCATAAAGCCAACATTCTAAGAGTAACTGACGGCATATTCAACGATGCTGTTAAAGCTGCAGCAAAAAACCATCCCGACGTAGCAGTCGACGATGTTCACATAGACGCCATGGCGATGCACCTTGTTAAAAAACCTGAAACCTACGATGTCATCGTAACCACCAACCTCTTCGGTGATGTCATATCCGACGAGGCGGCTCAGGTCACTGGCAGCTTGGGTTTAGCAGCTGGAGCAAACATAGGTGACTCGTACGGCATGTTTGAGCCCGTCCATGGCTCCGCGCCTAAGTACACTGGCATGAACAGGGTTAACCCCACAGCTACCATAATGGCGGTTCAGATGATGCTGGACTACTTGGGCGAAAAAGAAGCAGCAGCCAAAATCGAAAATGCGGTTATGCAAGTGCTGAAAGAAGGAAAGGTGCGAACAAAAGATTTAGGCGGTTCTTCCACCACAAGCGAGATGAGCGACGCCATAGCGTTAAAAGTCAGGGCGCTCTGAAACTTCAACGTAAGTGTAAGAGTTAACGTGAACTTCGAGTTCGCCGCTTCCGTTTTCTTTAACTTTAGCGTTCACCAACTGTAACGCCGAGTTCACTTTAACCGTTTTTTCCAGTTCCTCTGCTTTTTCGTTCCAAACCACGACTGGGATTTCGCCTGTTTCATCCGCCAATTTCAGCCGCATAACTGTTCCCGTGCTCGTGTCGCTTCTCGTGAATGTTGACGAGGGAAAAACCTCTCTAACTGTGCCTGCAAGGTGGACGCTGTTGTGAGCCTCGGTTACCTCGTTGATTTTAGCGGCGAACTTGTTGAGGGCAGGGTATTCATCCGCTTTCACGTTTTCTGGGTTAACTTCAATTTGGCTTTTGTTGCCCATGTGTAATTCTACTTTGTCTTCGCGGTCTTTGCGTGTGTACCCGTGAGAGAAACGGGTAATCTGACCAGCTTTCAGTTCACTGGACTCCACAAAGTCAACGTTATCGTTCCACAACACCACACTGAGAGTATCGTTTTTATCGGCTATGATCAAGTTTGCAACTTTTCCCGACCTTTTACCCGTGAAGGCTCTTGGGGGATAAATCGCGACCACACGCCCTGTTACCGTGACGTCGTTCAAGCCTGCAACCAAGTCGCTTATGGACAACCTGCGAATAACTCTGCGCTTGGCAGTTTCAATTCCATATCTGGCGGCAATCAACCGCAAAAGCGTCTCGTCAGCTATTAACCCGCCAGTCTTTTCCTTCTCAGCCTCCAAGCTTTCGAGGATTTGCTCTCTGCTGAACTCTGGATGCTTCGATAGAATCTGCTGGATTAGCTCTTCACTGGTCATGTTTTGATGCCAGCACCGTTATAGGCTCAGCACGCTTTAAATTTTTGCTTCTATTCACGGTTAGCATGAGGGCTGGCTAGGTTTATTAAAATCTTTATCCAACCTTAGAGTGGCGCGGGGAATAAGAAAGTGATTGACTCTGCAGCTCTTTACGCGCTGGGTATAGCGTTGATTTTCGTTGGAGTAATCGTAATCGTGGTTGCTATAGCCCTGTTTTCTGTTTCAGGCGCTGGAAAAGGGAAATTCAAAGGCGGAGGAGCCATCATAATTGGGCCTGTTCCGATAATTTTTGGAACCGACAAGAAATCGCTCAAAACCGTTTTGCTGCTCTCTATAGCGCTTACCGTGACACTCTTGGTCGCAATGGTAGTATATTATTTGCTGCTGAGGTGAAAAAAGGTGGATACAATGAGGAACGCCTACGAAGAAAATATGGAAACCAATGAGGAAGGGCTAACCGTGTCCAGTAGGTTCTTTTTGTTGTTGCTGGCTGGTTTTGTCATGGTTATCGTTGGTGTAGTAATCGTTTTGGTTGCAACCGTTCTTAATGCGGGTGGTTCAGTGAGCGGTGGCGCGGTTATTTTCATTGGTCCGTTTCCGATAGTAATTGGTGCAGGTCCAGATGTTGAATGGCTGGTTTTGTTCAGCATAATCTTGACTGTTTTAAGTATAGCAGTGTTTTTTGTTATGAGAAGAAAGATGCGAATGTTCGGGGATTAGCTTTCTCTGTTTTGCTCGTCTTCCTTGCCGTAATACGCGTACAGGAAAATCAGGATTAGAGCAATAAACGTTGACGTCATAAGAAGGTATTCCAAAGTCAGAAAGTACGAGCTTAAGTCCATTGAAGTTTCCCCTTTTCTTGCTTATCCATGTAACGTTTTAATATTTAAGCAGTAGCTTTTTTCCACTCGTTCATTAAGGTCTCGTAGAGTTTATCGTCTTCTTTTATGGTTTCGTACCATCCTAGGTTGCGCGCGATTTTCTGGGCGATTAAATGGTAGCATAGGTGGATTTTTTTGTCTAACACGCGGAAGTAGAAGTCGTCGCACATGCAGAATTCAGCTTCAGGCATTATCAAGTAATCGCGTTCTCTTCCAATGACTATCCAGACGGTTCTGCCGCTTGGCTTGAAAACGTACTTTTTCACTCGGTTTTCTTTCAGGGTGCTGAGCGCCTTAGTGAATCTCTGCCCGAAAAGCTCGTAAAGCGCAGTCAAGCTTTTGCCCGACAGCTTGCCCTCTGCTTTTGCTTCACGGCAAATAGCGTTTAACGCGTCGATTTCCGAGTTGTCATTCATGCGGACACAAGCTTTTCAGGAAACAATGTGGAGTGAAATTGAGGCAGTTATTCTATGTCTATTGGCTCGCCTTCAGGCTCCTTTTCGGGTTCCGCTTTGGGGAACACAACTTCCAAGACGCCGTTCTTGTAGGATGATTTTGCCTCTCTCACCTTCACTTTCTTTGGCAGGTCAACTTCCTTGTAGTATTTGGTCTGAGGCGTATTAACCGACACCGTCAGTGAATCTTCTGTGCCATGAAGCTTTATATCCGTCTTTTCCACGCCAGGAAGCTCCGCGACTACACGCACTTCATGGTCTGTTTCAACTATATCCACGAGCGGTTCGCGTTCATTTTTAACCTGTGGACCTTTGAGGCTCTTTTTAATGTTGCCGAACTGGCGGATTTCAGGCTTACCGTCAGGACCAATTTTCATACTGTACCCGTACACGAAGGGCCCCATCTCTTTTACGGTTCTGCCGTCGGGAAGTTTACGTTCCTTAACGTAGTCCTTGGGGACCTTCTCTGTGAAATCTTTGAATTCTTCCTCCATCATCTTTTCCATTTCACGGAACATGCGGTCAACATCACCGAAGAAAGGGTCTCCATAAGGAGCTTTGCGCCGTTTTTTGAACCATTCTGGGTAGTCTTCATCGTCCGATGACATTCACTTTTCACCTAAATACCTGAGTTCTCCGTTTTCTATAAGTTTTATGCTATAAAATGTAGCCGACGATGAAAAATTGTTTGATGCAGATGTAAAGCCCTGGAACTAATACTCAGATTCAACCCACAGCCGCACGCAGCCGCGTAAACATCCAAGTTAAATGAATGGGTATGTAATGTTCTATTCTAAAGGTAAATAAATAAGCTACAATAACATAGACAAAACCCAAATCAGGTGAATTCGAGTGAAGAGAGCTTTAGCGGTCATCATGTTCATAGTTTTCTCAGTGGCTATTCTTTTGCCATTTTCTCTCATAACTCCAACTGTTATGGCTCAGGATAGCTATACTATACAACGTGTTGACCATGAAGTGGAGGTTATGTATTCTGGACACACGGTCATCCGCGATACGATAACGATAAGCGGACAATTAACCGGCGGGTTCTTAATCGGTTTCCCGTACAAGTACGGCGCCTACGTCCTCAAAGGCTTAGCTTATGACGAAGACAACAACGTTTTCCCCTTGAGCCTCGGCGTGCAATTAGCAGAAACTAATTTTTACGGCGCTAAAGTAAGTTTTACTGAAGGAGCGCCTCAAGTTTTCACGGTTGTCTTTATTCTTTCGAATAGTCTTCTAACTCAAGAATCAGCTGGAACCTTATTCACTCTCGATTTTCCAGCCTACCCTAGCTTAACGAAAGAGATTGCCTACTGCGACGTCGACCTTGTTCTCCCTGGGACTCCTTCGGTACTAACAGTGACTATCGACAATGAAGAAGTAACTGCAACCACCTTCGCTAAGTCCAACTTGCCTGCATTAACTTATTCCCCAGCATCTGCCACGTTCTCAATAACCAGTGGAAATGTTCAGATACTCACTATAAAAGAGCTGGACCGTCAAATCACAATAAACCCCGCAGGAAACACTCTAGCTTATGACAGTTATAGGCTTACAAACGACTCGCCCAGCAGCATGGGTTCTCTGAAAATAGGTGTGCCTCTTGAAGCTTCAAACCTTGTCGTGAGAGATGAATTCGGTAGAACCCTGACAACCGGCGCCCTAACTAGTAGCGGCAACACACGTTTCTACAATCTAACGTTAATATCTCACATAGGCGGTGGTTCATCCACCACTTTGACTGCTGAATATACTTTACCCAGCGTCTCTTCTGCAGCTCCCTTTACATTAACTTTTGACCTTTTTCCCGAATTTGACTACTACGTTGAGGCAGCCAAGGTCACCTTTGTTCCTCCTGAAGGGGCAAGGTTTCTAACACCAACGCTATCAGAAATTGATTCCTCTACAACCCTTATCAGGGAAACCTTTCAGGAAACCCTCTCAATCAGCAGAGACGGCGTTAGCAAAGTAGACTCAGCTATTATTTCCGAAAGCGTTCAAGTTACGTACGATTACAGTCCTCTGTGGCTTTCTTTCCGACCCGCGGTATGGGTTTGGCTTCTAGCAGTCATTGGATCTGTGGTTGTGATTGTCTGGAAAAGACCCAAGACCTCCGCCCCCATGCAAATCGCAACAACATCAGAAGCCTACATACAACTCAGTTCCGAACAAGTCAGAGCTTTCACTGAAGCATACGATGAGAAAAGCAGACTAAACTCAGAGTTAAAGAACCTCGAAATACGGGCTCAGAAAGGCAAGATTCCGAGGCGCCGATACAAAGTTCAAAAGGGAACATTAGAAGTCCGCCTTGACAACATTTCCAAGAACATAACTGACCTGAAAAAGACATTCCGCAGCGCAGGCGGCAACTATGCAAATCTGGTGCGGCAACTTGACGTTGCAGAAACAGAACTTTTTGAAGTTGAAGCAAAAACGAGGAATATTGACGTTCGCCACAGAAAAGGTGCACTGCCTTTGGACGCGTACAAAAAGGCACAAGCGGATTACCAGCGGCGAAAAGAGAAAGCTGAGGCAACAATCAACGGAATCCTATTAAGACTACGTGAGGAAACCCGCTAACTTACCTAAACACTTTTATTTTACTGAGCGAGTTTGAATGAATCTTAACAGAGGTATAAAACATGGTAAAAATAGTAGTCGATAATAATAGATGCACCGGCTGCGAAACCTGCGTAAACACCTGTCCTGTCGGCGTCTACGAAATGAAAGACGGCAAATCCGTCCCAGTTAACGTCGACGAGTGCCTTGTCTGCAGAGCATGCGAAGCCCAATGCCCTGAAGGCGCAATTCAGGTAATCGAGTAAGCTCCAGCTTCACATACTCGCTTCAACCGTTGCATAAACACATCTTTTCTCTCAAAACCCACACGAGACTTTCTCTCTCTTTATCTCAACATTTTAATCATATCACCAATCCCGACCCGTAGTCTCTACACCTCTCCCCGTTTTCTGAATATATTTGCTGTTTATGACCATGTTATGCAGCAAATACGCTGAACTGGTTTTTGTATGCTCTCGGAGAAAAAACGCGCTTTCTTTTCTGTAGCTTGAAACGGTTGGGGTGGTGAATGTGCTTTTTACCAGCTTCGTAGGACGATCATGGTGTTGGTTTTCATTATGCCTTCTACTCTGCGGATTTTCTCTATGCACTCGTTGACTTCGACCACGTTCATTCCGCTGATGACTGCTATGATATCGTATTCGCCTGTGACTTCGTAGATGGTTTCCACGTTTGGAATCTCGCGTATTCTCTTGGAGACTTCTTGGGTTGGGTTAGCTGGGTTCGTAGCCAATAAGGTGATAGCTTCAGCTCCTTCTGCGACGCCAATTTTAACCGTGAATTTTCGGATGACGCCTGCGTCGGCAAGTGTCTTTATTCGTTTCCTGACAGCGCCTTCGGATAAGCCTACTTTTTTGCCTATGGCGCCGTAGCCCGCGCGGCCCTTGCTCTTCAGTATTTTGAGTATCTGTTTGTCTTTGTCGTCCATTGTTGATTCACTACATGTTTGTAAGTAGCGGAAAAATTTAACGATTTCTGAAAAGTGCTCCATGAGCATGTTTCGGAATCCGTTGTGTCGCGGGTTTTGTGATGCTGATTTCGGAAATAGTTGCAAAATCGATTCATATGGATTTTTGTGTCAAATGGAACAGTAAAACCTTAAATTGTTACAAATAAGTCGCAATGTTTAAAAGAAACCCACCTTAATCAAGTTGACATTTCCCACATTAAAAGGTGTAGCAAACAATGAAGCAAGTTACCAAGTTAAAGCTAGAAGAGGTGAACGTAATGCTTACAGCTAAATGCCCTGACTGTGACGCAGACCTCAACGTGCCAGCAGACACTGAGAAAGGCGAAATCCTAAGTTGCCCAGGTTGCGGACTTGAATTAGAAGTCAAGCAAATCAAAGGCGGTTGCGTCGACCTTCAAGAATTAACAATCGAAGGAGAAGACTGGGGCGAATAATCGTACTCGTTTCTACGCTACAAAGTGACAACGCTACCAAAATTTTTTAAATCACATCTCTTTTAGGGGGGTGCAAAAGACGATGAGCATAGCGCTTCTTTATGAACGTTCAGAAACCGATGAAACAGGCATAAAACTCACTGCCCAAGACATGGGTATAGACCTGACTTTCATCCCGTTTCGGAAAATCGCCCTCACCGTAAGCAAAAACGGTTTCACCGCAAAAACCAAAGGCAAAGACTACACTGGCACATTCAAAGACGTCGCCGTAGTGCTGAACAGAGCCCAAAGCAAAAACCGGCGGCTCCAAGCTGGCTACCTCATGGAAATGCTCGGCAAAAAAACCATAAACTCCAGCCAAATAGAATTTACTTGCTACAGCAAATTACGAACCCTGCTGCACTTCTGGACGGAAGGCCTTCCTATCCCCAAAACTGTTTACGTCCCCTGCAACGCAACCGATACTCTGAAAAACGGCAAAGTTATCCACAACGAAAAAGACATAGCCGACCTGCTGCAGGAAGAGATAGCCCTCGACCAAGGCATCGTTGTAAAACCCGACGCTGGCACCCACGGAAAAGGTATGATGCTCTCCAAAAACCGCGACCAACTCGTTGCTAGCATCCAAGAAACTAAACCGTCAATAATAAACCCCGTAGGCGTCACCGCTCAAGAAGTCGTAGAAAAATGGTTTTACGACCTACGCATAATAGCGTATAAAGAAAAAGGAAAACCCGTTGTCTGCCACCCAGTAGCCCTAGCCCGAGGCGGCTTCAAAGACTTCCGAACCAACACTTACTTAGGCAACACGGTTTTCGACGCCAAAATTCCCTCGCACATCCAAGAGTTAGCCGCGAAATGCGGCGAAGCCCTCGGCAAAGACTCTGAAGCTTGGCTGTTCGCGTTAGACGCCATGATAGACGTAGGCGAAAACAAAACCGTGAGCGACACGGAACTGCAGTCAGAGCTTGAAAAGACAGCCGCGGAGTTTGAAAAAGTGCAAAAAGTCAAGCAGGATGAAAACCGCCTCCGGGACTTCCCAAACTGGAACACCAAACTTGAAGCCGCGTTCCAAATTTACATGAGCACCAAGCCTTACAAAAAAGTCAAAAGCATAATAGACGAAAGCATAGAAAAAAACAAGAACAAAGTGGTCTTCCACGAAGCCAACAGCTGCCCCGAGTTCTGGGAACACACACGGCTAATAGCTGGCTTAAACGTGGCAGTACCCCTCTTGAAAGGAGCTCAAAGCCTAATCTAACTCAAGTTAAAATTAAAGGTGAAAATGAAAATGAAAATTGGAATAATCGGCGGAACAGGGTACGTAGGCGGAGAACTCCTGCGCCTGCTACTGCTACATCCTCAAGTAGAGGTCACAATGGTAACCTCCCGCCAGACCATAGGAGAATACGCCTTCAACGTACATCCAAACCTCCGTGGCATCACCCAGCTAAAATTCGTTCCCATGGACATCGGTGAACTTCAGAAAAACTGCGATTTAGTTTTCTCCGCCACACCGCATGGAGGCGCCGTAAACCTCGTTCCAAAACTCCTAGATGCTGGATTAAAAGTAATCGACATGAGCGCGGATTTCCGCCTCAAAAACCCCGATGACTACGAGACATGGTACGGGTGGAAACACACTCACCCTGAACTGCTCAAGGAAGCAGCGTACGGAATGCCTGAGTTGCACCGTGACGAAATCAAAAATGCGCGCCTAGTCGCGTGTCCAGGCTGCATGGCATCCGCCGCCATCTTCGCTTTGGTTCCTATCGTCAAAACAGGCTTGGTTGACACAAAGCACATAGTTGCTGACCTCAAAGTCGGTAGCAGCGGAGGCGGTAGCAAACCAACTGCGGCTTCGCATCATCCTGAACGGTTCGGCGGCGTAAGACCCTACAAGGTCGTAATGCACCGCCACATAGGTGAAGTCGAACAGGAACTCAGCGCTTTTACAACTGACCCTGTCAAGGTCTCGTTTACTCCTCACGCTGTCAACATGGTCAGAGGCATACTCGCAACTGTCCACGCTTTCCCCAAGCAACCCTTAACTAACAAAGACGTCTGGAAAGCCCTTCGCAGCACGTACGAAGGCGAACCCTTCATTCGCTTCGTCAAGTACGTTAAAGGACCATACCAGCTGCCCGACCCAAAAGTTACACTGGGCACCAACTACTGCGACATAGGCTTCGAAATCGACAATTACGCCAAGCGGCTTCTCATGTTCGCGGCTATCGACAATATGGTTAAAGGCGCTTCAGGTCAAGGCGTCCAATGCCTGAACATTATGATGGGCATAGACGAAACCACGGGTCTCAAAAGCACAGGCTTCCACCCGATGTGACTTGCCATGTTGTTAGTAATTAAAATGGGCGGGAGCATACTCAAAGAAGGCGCTTCCTCAGAGCTTGTCTCCGACTTGAAAACGCTGGCTGAAGAGCACAAGCTTGTTCTTGTGCACGGAGGAGGTGCAGAAGTTACCGAAACAGCCGCTAAACTGGGCAAAGAGCAGAAGTTCATTGTTTCTCCTCAAGGCTTCAGAAGCCGCTATACCGACAAGGAAACCATGGAAATCTTCACTATGGTTATGGCGGGGAAAATCAACAAGCAAATAGTCTCGGCGTTGCAAAGCCAAGGTATACCCGCCGTAGGTTTGTCTGGTTTAGACGGCGCGCTCTTGAAAGCTGAAAGAAAGAAACGTTTAATTATTGTTGATGAACGCGGACGGAAAAAGGTAATTGATGGCGGCTACACCGGCAAAATCAACGAAGTTAAAGTGGACTTGCTGGGTCTTCTGCTTGAGAAGGCCTACGTGCCAGTCGTGACGCCCATAGCCACAAGTGAAGAGTTTGAACCTTTAAACGTGGACGGCGACCGAACAGCCGCCGTGGTTGCAGGTGCCCTCAAAGCAGACCGTCTAATCCTACTGACGGACGTCGAAGGATTACTGATGAAAGGCAAACTTGTTCCGAAAATAACTGCTACGGAAGCGGAAGACGTCCTCTCCAGCATCGGGAAGGGCATGAGCACCAAAGTTCACGCGGCTTTAGAAGCGCTGAATCAAGGCGTCAAAGAAGTCTTGGTAACCTCGGGTGTTAAACGACGGCCCATATCATCCACTCTCAACCATGAATCAGGTACGGTGATTACAAATGAGTGAGTACGACATAATCAGCTTCGAAAACCGTTTGATGGCAAACGTTTTCGGCAAGCGCCCACTTGTGATAACACGCGGCAAAGGCGCATTAGTCTGGGATGTAAAAGGCAAAGAATACGTGGACTGCACAGGTAGCTACGGAGTCGCCTTGCTAGGGCACTCGCATCCGAAAGTGGTGGAAGCCATATGCAAACAAGCTGAAACCCTCATTTCTTGCCACGCAAGCCTTTACAACAATAAACGAACAGAGTTTCTGCAAAAGCTCATGAGCATAACCCCGATGGGGTTGAACAAAGCTTTTCTATCAAACAGTGGAGCCGAATCCGTTGAGTGCGCCATAAAGGTGGCTCGAAAATTCACTGGCAAACCCGAGATAATCGCGGTGATGGGCGGCTATCACGGAAAAACCATGGGCGCACTGTCTGCAACTTGGGACAAAAAATACCGTGCCCCGTTCCAGCCTCTGGTTCCCGAGTTCAAACACGTTCCACCAGACAACCTTGAAAAGCTAGCTGAAGCTATAACGGAAAAGACTGCCGCCGTGCTTCTCGAGCCAATTCGCGGCGAAGGAGGCATACGCGTTCCACCCGAAGATTTTCTCCCCGGTGTCAGAGAGCTTTGCGATGAAAAGAATGTTCTCTTGATTTTGGACGAGGTGCAGACGAGCTTCGGGCGGACTGGTAAAATGTTTGGATGTGACCATTGGTGTGTTACTCCAGACGTTATGTGCTTGGCTAAACCGTTTGCAGGAGGCTTACCCATCGGCATAACGGTCGCCAAAGAAGAAATCATGTCCTCCTTCAAGATTGGTGAGCACTCAACAACTTTCAGCGGGAGTCCTCTGGTTTGCGCAGCTGGTTGCGCCGCCATTGACGTGCTGGTGAAAGATAAACTTGCAGAAAGAGCCGAGAGAATAGGTTGCTACTTCAAGGGCAAAATGGAGGAACTTCAAGCAAAATACAACATCGTGAAGGAGGTTCGCGGTTTAGGTTTAATGCTAGGCATGGAGTTCCGCTATGATGTCCGCAACATTATACTGAAAACCATGGAAAAGGGCTTGCTTGTCTTGGACGCAGGCAGAAACGTTGTGCGGTTTCTACCGCCCTTGGTCATCGAGAAAGAGCAAATTGACAAAGCCGTAGCTGTTCTTGACAAAGTAATAGGAGAAGAAGAAAAATGAGCGACCAAGCCGTGCAGTTGCTAACTAACTTGCTTGGTATTTACAGCCCGTCAGGTAAAGAGGAAGCAATCTCAGATTTTATCGTTGAAGAAATGACGAAACTAGGCTTCAAAGTACGAAAAGACTGTATCGGAAACGTCATCGGCGAAATCGGAGACGGCGAACCTACCATACTCTTATGCGGTCACATGGACACCGTTGTTGGGCATATTCCACTGCGCGTTGAAAAAGGGAAGATATACGCCCGCGGCGCCGTGGATGCCAAAGGACCGCTGGCAGCTATGATTACAGCCGCAGCTGCGGTGGTGCAAGAAGTCGATTTCCACGCGAAAATTGTGGTTGCCAGCGTTGTTGAAGAAGAAGCTACCAGCAGAGGGGTAAAGCACTTGATGAAAGACGGAATTTCAGCCGACTACGCTATATTCGGTGAGCCAAGCGGCGTCGGAAACATTACAATCGGTTATAAGGGTAACTTGCACATCAAGGTAACGTGCAAAACTGAGACGGGTCATTCTTCTACGCCGTGGCTTTACGAGAACGCCCTTGAAAAAGGGTTCGAAATTTGGCTGCAAATCAAAGATTCCCTTACGCCTGTGGAGAAGCAGCAAAGCCCCTTTTACGCGGTAACCGCTTGCTTAACTAAAGTAATCGGAGGAAGAGCGAACTCTGTGATTCCTTTCGAAAGCGAAATACACATCGACCTCAGGGTTCCTCCCCCGCTTACGGCAAATGAAGTTTTCAATAACGCTAAAAAAATAATTGAGCAGTACGATGCTGACAACCCGAAAGTCAAGGTGAACGTATCTATCGAGGATTCGAACGAGCCTTTTGAAGTAGACAAAAGCTCGCCTCTCGTGAAAGCCTTGTCCTCTTCCATCCGAAAAGTGCGGGGTAAGCCAGCGGTGCTTCTGCGAAAGACTGGGACTGGTGACATGAACATCCTTGGCAGGGCTATGAACGCGCCTATAGTCACCTATGGACCCGGAGACTCTCACCTAGATCACACAAAAGACGAACACATCGTCATAAGCGAGTACTTAGACGGCATACAAGTTTACAAGGAAACCCTCCTGAAACTAACTGAACTGCACAAAAACAAGAAAAATAGAAGCACCCACTAAGCGGTGCTGCTCAGGCTTCACAATTTATTCGCATAACTTTGTTACAGTGATAAAAAGATGTTCGGGTTGATGGATCAATTCAGGCGTCCAACTGGTCGTCGCGGTAGGTTTGTTGCTGCATTGATGAACAGGGGACATAAACCTTTAACACTATGGGGCTTAACCCATGTGAAAATCGAGCCTGACTATGTAATTTTGGATGTGGGCTGTGGAGGTGGCAAAACCGTTAGCCGCTTAGCTGATAAAGCGCCTCTCAGAAAAGTTTTCGGCATAGATTATTCGGCGGATATGGTTGAGTACTCTAAAAAATTGAACAAGAAACTGATTGCTGAAGACCGTGTGGAAATAATTGAGAGTTCAGTTGAGAAAACTGGTTTTTCAGACGACTTCTTTGACCTCGTTACCGCTATTGAAACCTATTATTTCTGGCCAAGTTTTTCTGATGCTGTACAAGAAATAAGGCGAGTGCTGAAGCCTGGCGGACATTTTCTTATGGTGAATGAGATGGTGAAGGACGGCGTGTACGATGTTAGGGCTGCAAAAACGATTGAACAAGCACATGTGGACCTTATTTCGCTTGATGAAATTAGGAATACTCTAGAAGCTGTTGGTTTTGAGGATGTTCAAATCTTCACTAAATCTGAATCACCGTGGAACGCAGTTCTCTCGAAAAAACATTGAACGGTTAAAGAATGGATTGTTAGATTTGATCTAGTTTGAATTCTTTATGGATAGCTTGTATTGCAGCTTCCCCGTCTTCCTCCTTGACCACGAAGGAAATGTTGAGTTCTGAGGAACCTTGGGCGATCATGCGGATGTTTATTTTCTTCTGGGCCATGGCTGTGAATATTCTCGATGCTACGCCTAATGTGCCTTTCATGTTTGCGCCCATGGCGGCGATAACGCAGACATCATCCTCAGAAGTAATCTCGTTGACTAAGCCTCCGCCTAACAGGGCAATTTCCAGCGTGCTTAAGGCTCTGCCTAAAAGGTTCCTGCGGATTATCAGCGAAATGTTTGCTTCGGAAACTGCGGTGGAGACCATCATGATGTTAATGTTGTTTTTGCCCAGCACATCGAAGATTTTTGAGTAGCTTCCAGGAGCGCCAACCATTGCTGCACCTCTGATGTTAATCATGGCTACGTCTTTGATGATGGCCACTGCCTTCACGACCTCTTTCGACTTGACTTCTTGCCCGTCTGCGATGAGGGTTCCATGGTTTTCAGGGTTGAAGAGGTTTCTGATTCGCACAGGTATGCAAGCCTCGGTTACGGGTTCCAAGGCACTTGGATGCATTGCTTTGGCTCCGAAAATGGCCATCTCAGCGGCTTCTCCGTAGGAGAGTTGAGGCAACATTTTGGCTGACTGCACAATCTTCGGGTCTGTGGTCATTATTCCATCTACGTCAGTCCATATCCACACTTCATCTGCGGCTAAGGCGACGCTTAGGATTGTAGCCGTGTAATCTGAACCTCCTCGTCCCAAGGTTGTGACAACACCGTCTTGAGTTGCAGCTATGTACCCAGTGACAACTGGTACAACATTTTTCTCAAGGAGAGGCTCAAGTCTTCCCTTCACTTGGTGCGTGGTGACGTTCATCAGTGGACTGGCTTCTCCGAAGTTATCGTCTGTTACAATACCTGCTTCTTTCCCCGTGAAAAATTCTGTTTTAAGTTTAAGGTCTCTTAAGGCGCCCCAAACTATAGGCGCTGACAATCTTTCTCCGAAGGACATCACGTAATCTTTTGATTTAGGTGTAATCTCCCCGACGTAGCATATTCCAGTGAGAACTTTCTCAAGTGCACTAACTGTTTTTTCGATCACTTGTTCTACTTCTTTCTGTATGCTCTTGTTTTCTATTGCTTTCGCGGCGGTTGCAACGTGTTTTTCAACCAGTTTTCTAGTGAACTCTTGGATTTGCTTTTCATCCTTCTTTTTTGCTTGACCAGCTTCTTCTACGAGCTGGTTGGTGACGCCTGCTAAAGCTGAAACCACAACGACGACTCTGCAGTCTTTGTTGACGCTGTCCGCTACTATTGTGGCTACTCTGCGGATGTTCTCGCCTGTAGCGACGGAGGTTCCTCCGAACTTCATGACTATTTTCTTCACTTTTGTTCACACTCCAAGTGTTACGTGAGTATTTTGTTTGCTAGCTTATGTCTTATGTCTAAGAGGTCTCTTAAAACTGCGCTGGCAGTTTCCATGCCTCCTGCGCCCCTGCCGACGAGGGTCTGTTCACCAGCGAACTCGGTAAAGAAGGTTACCGCGTTTAGGACTCCGCTGACGCATAAGGCGTTGTTTTTCGGTATCTCCGTAGGCTTAACGGTTGTGCTGTCACCGTCTATAGAGCCGATGAGCTTGATGGTGTTGCCCTTCTTTGAGGCTTCATCAAGCGCTTTCAAAGATACGTCGCGGATGCCTGTTCTATCCACATCTCTCAAGGTTATTTTATTGTTAAGTATCCAGTTCGCCAAAATGACCACCTTGCAGGCAGTGTCAAAACCGTCAATATCCATGGACGGCTCTCTCTCAGCGTACCCAAGCTTCTGAGCGTTTGCTAACGCTTCTTGGAAGGTCACACGATTTTGAGACATCTCCGTTAATATGTAGTTGGTTGTGCCGTTCAGTATGCCTTTTATGGCTAGGATTTTGTCTCCTGCAAGGCATCGTTTGGCAAACTCGAGCATGGGTGTTCCGCCGCCGACTGTTCCGCTGAACCGCAGGTAAACATTGTTGTAATCAGCTAGTTCTGTGAGGGCTGGCATGGCTAAAGCTAAGGGTCCTTTGTTGGTTGTCACAACGTGTTTCCCTGTTTTGAACGCCTTAGTAATGTGAGATAAGGCTGGTTCAGCGTCTTTGATGTTGACTGGCGTGACTTCAACAA